>NZ_CP091976.1:1500000-1681041 GCF_029016285.1 Vibrio sp. DW001
TATTGAAGGTGAACGATATACCGACAGCCTTAAGGCGAGAGCCGTTTCTAAAATTTTTGAATCTGGCGCCTATGTATCAACCTGCCATGAAGGCTTTACCACATTCATCACACTCACGTTCGACCAGGAGCAGCGCAAAAAATTATTTGGTGGCTACAAGGAATCGTTTAGTGAATTCGAAAACTACTACGAAGAGTTCTTTTTAAAAGATGATTTTCTGTGTGAACTAAAAAATTACAAAGCATTTACGCCACTAGAATACGAACGAAATATGGGTGGAGTGGTGAGAGATATTGCTGGTCCTTATACCACGCTGCCTATTCGAAAAAGAATGCCCAAACTTATGAATGCATCGGGTGCAATCGCAGGCGATTTTTGTTTGCTTTCCCAAAAGCCAGAAACTGAGTTTAAACGGACCAAAACCAATGAAACAACTATAGGCAAAGAAGTCGGTCGTTTTTTAGATGGCTGTAAAAAAATGTACCACCGTGGATGGAAAGCGGGTGATGAAAAGGTAGATGGCCATAACACCAAACCTTCTGAGTTTGGGCCAACGCGGGACAAAGCCGATTTCCATAGTATTTGGGTGGCGGAGTGTCCGCCGAATCAAGATGGAGAACCTAACCCGCATGTTCATATTTTATTGAAATGGACAGTTGAACCTCATTTGTTTAAAGCCTGGGCAAAACGGCTTGAAGGAATTTGGGGTCATGGTATGGCCCATATTGAACGCATTCGAGAACCCAAAGCGGCCAGTTCTTACTTAATCAAAGCGTTGGGTTATGCCACGAAGGGTGAAAATGCAGATCAGGGTTTGATAAGGGGCAATCGATACAATATTGCTCAGTGTTCACGCGCCCCAGAGTGGGAAACACTGGCGTCGTTCGAAGTCGGAAATATAACGGCGGTTATCAAAGAACTTGGCTACAAGTTAGAGCAATGGAAAAGGCCGATAGAACGGCAGATAGCCAAGATGCATTATAAGAAATCCATTCTCAAAAAAGATCACAATATCGCTAAGAAATCGGGCAAACCGGAGGAGTACACAAACAAGCTATACCAGAAAATCATTCGATTAGAAAAGTCGGCTATCAAAGCCAAGGAAACCATGAAATCTCGCGGTGTTCATGCGTCTACCAAAAACCGTTTTTCAGTTTCGTTCGATGGGGAAGAAGCCGAGAAAAAGCTCGACGATTTTTTAATGTGGGCAGCTGGGGCTCGTGGTTGGTCGATGGAATGCAAAGATATCGATTTATCAGATCTAAAGGAATGGGCAGATGAAAACTATCACCATGAGTTTATCCGATTCCAGGATAAACGCGCCTACTGGAAGGCCGTGATCGAAGCGGGCCCGCTAAGGGAAGAGCCTGATGAAGATGAGGTTTTATATTGGCGGAATATTCAATATGAATATACGGAAGGTAGGGCTTGCGCCTAAGTTCTGCTGAGGAAGGATAAACTTGATTTGATCGTCATACCAATTTGAAAAACACCTGTATAAAAACCCATTAAAATACTGTATATATGTACAGGTATATTTGGAGGGGCTAGGTATGCCATTAAAACAAAAAGATATTTTTTTACAAGCTTTAGAACTGATCATCGATGGTGTCGCGCTTAGTACACCCGTGGAAAACCGTGCATCGGTGGGTGTTTACCTGATGAGTTTGGTGATTTCAGACACCAAAGGACAGTTAGATGCGGACAAGATAAAAGCGATGATGAGTATTATCGAATTGGCGGATGAAGCTGATAGTCCAGCTTTCAAACTATAAGGATTTTAGGGGGAACAACATGGAAATGGCCTCATCAGACGATATCGCGTACTTAAGAATGCTCTTTTCTCCTTTTGACACAAGGATATCAGCAGTAGACCCAGAGAAAATTTCGCGTATGCATAAATTATTTTTAGGACAAGAAAGAGGAATAGTGCACCCAACCTTAATCTATAGGTACCTGACGGAATCAACACCATTACCTAAATCAGGTTATGACATGATTGTTGAGC
This sequence comes from Vibrio sp. DW001, assembly GCF_029016285.1. Lineage (NCBI taxonomy): Bacteria > Pseudomonadati > Pseudomonadota > Gammaproteobacteria > Vibrionales > Vibrionaceae > Vibrio > Vibrio sp. DW001. The sequence continues at coordinate 1,502,009 of NZ_CP091976.1, forward strand.
TACTAACGGTAGGTGAATAGTCTGTTCAGATAGACGTTCTAGCGTTAAGAATTACAGCATATTCAATTGGTGTTTAAGTTCTTGTCTCTTTTCTGGTGGCAGAGCTTTCACCAAGTCAAATGCAATTTGAGAAGTCGTTTTTGCTGATGGGCTTAGGCTATGAGCAAAACTCAAATTCATTACAAACGTATGCCCGCATTCTGGGTCACTGCAAGAGCAGTAAAGATCGGAATAGGATGATGAAATTCTATTCGTTTTTTGGATACGGGCTTTTGCTGAACATTCTGGACAAAGTACACGCATAAAATAACCTAACATAAACGACTGACCGCTTAATATTACGTCAGTACCTGTGTTTTTGTACAGTTTTATGTGTCTGAATCTGTTGAGATATTAAACTCTAAATGTAGGCTTATTGGTATCTCTGGGTCATTGTTCACTTCATCCATGATGAGTTGGCATACAGGAATAATTTCGTCTTTCGCATATTCGCTGCCAATCTTGATCGGGTCACCTAAATTGGTGGTGCCTTCTGGTATCAAACCAGCTTTACCAATAGGGAAACGATGAGATACTAAAATATCTTGAGCGGTAATATTCTTGATACGCTCAAATTCATCTTTAGTCGCAATGTCACCGACAGGAATAAGTTGAATGCCTTTCTCTGCGCCGTTAGGAATATTCACAAACATACTTCGGAAATTTCCAACACCTCTCGAACCTGCAATTTTTTCCTTTAGCATTTCTTCGTCTTCATCACTAAGGTTTGGGTCAGTGGCGTAGAATATAAATCCCATGTGGGCGCCGTTCTTGTAGTAGCGACGGCGAAATAAAGTGGCGTCTTTGTTCAATAGGCTGCTTTGAATACCCCCTAAATAATCGGCCAAACCATAAATTTGTTGTTCTGGGTCGTATTGGGGAAGGTAGATAACGTCTTTTTTCTTATAAGATTTTTGTTTGTTATCTCTTTCTAAAATAACAAAATCACCATTTTTACGTTGTCGTAAATGCATAGCTGGCAATGGGTGAAGTCGCACGACTTTGCCGAAGTGATTGCGTATTTTAACAAATGCCGCGTCACCAAAAGTGAAGTAATCACGGCAAAATGCTTGGATATGTCTGCGTCGAGTGCCGCCGCCATGATTAAATCGAGCTGCAACATAATTGGCTCGCGCGATAAGCAATGAACAATGATAAGCGTTTGCTCTGGCCACATCGGCCAAACCAGAGCGAGAGATAGGGGGCTCCCAGTAATTGTCGGCATCGTTGTAAAACAAATCGTTATAAGCTGTCATCCAACTATTGCTGTCTACCGTTTCAGCTGTATTGTCGATTGAATAAACCGACTCAGAATGTTGAGTGTCTTTTTCAGTGATGATATGTTTTTTTTTGGTCATGCTGCAGTGGCCCATGTTGATTTGGTAGGAGTGAGATCTAACGGTTCGTTTATGATGGCGTGTGAGATAGCCCAAAATGCATCGGCATGGCCAGTGGTGTCGCTTCGTTCAGCTTTAAATGTCATCATGTTTCCACTTGCGGTTGGTACGCGTTTAATTGCCATGAATGCCATGGCTATGTCTTTATGTTCAGCATCGAATTGAAGTCGATTAGACTCGACCACATCAATCATCTTGAGTACCAGGCGGTTTTTATTTTCATTGCTGTAGTGAATGGCGTGCGCTTCTCGCGGGTATTTTTTGGAAATTAGATCCCATACACCGCCACCGATACCCGTGGTATCAACCCCTATATGAGTAACGTTGTATTTTTTAAATACCTTGTCTATTTCCGCTACGTGATACTGAAAATTAAGCCCTTTCCAATAATGTTTTTCTAATACGCGAAACATTTCTGGTGCAACAATAGGAGGTGCAATGACAACCAAACACGCGTTGTCTCGAGTTCGACTTGGGTCGTAACCTAACCAAACCTCACGACGGTCAAATGGCTGTTTGTATTTCGGTTTAAAATCTTGCCAATGATCGATATCAACCATCGCTTTTTCAAGATCAGAAAACTTGAATACCGAGGCATTTCCATCAACAAACAGGCACATGAATAGGTTGTCGAAATCGTCTTTGCTGTATTCATCGCGCAACTCGTCAATATCAAAGAGATCACACCCACCGGAAACCGCATCTTCAATAGTCACGACATAACGCCACTGTTTATCCGGGCAAAGAACGCCGCCTTTTCTAAATTCTTCAAAGCTTGGGAATTCAACCTTTTCACGAGAATCTTTGCCCTTACGCCATTTATCACCCGTCCAAAATGGGTAAGCCTGGTGCATTTTAGAAGAGGGGGTCGAAAAGTAGGTTTTTCGCCATTTGGTGTGAGTGGCCATGGCCGAGGCAAGTTTGTTTAGCTCATCGAATTTGGGTATCCAGAAATACTCATCTATATAAACATGGCCATGGTAACTCTGTGCGGTTTTACTGTTTGTAGAAAGGAAACGTAATTCAGCGCCATTGGAAAGAACAATAGGGTTACCGCTTAACTCGATATCTAAAAACTCTTTACCAATGGCAATAATATAGCTGCGGAACACTTCGGCTTGAGCGCGAGAGGCCGATAAGAATATCTGGTTGTCGCCTGTGAGAATCGCGTCTTCTAATGCTTCACCGCTAAAGTAATACGTTGCGCCAATCTGACGAGATTTAAGAATATTTCGAATGCGCTGCTTAATGTTATTGCGCATTGTATGTTGGTATTCAAAAAGTGAGTCATGCCAGCTGCCAAAGTCGTCTTTATCAAACTCACTAACATCGTTCTTTTTCCGGCTCTTTTTACGCTTGTTTTCTGATGACTGGTCAGAACTTGAATTGCTGCCGCTTCCAGATGGTTGTTCCAAATATCGTTCGGCTTTTGCTTTTGCGTCTGAGTTGGCTTTTAGTAACTTAACGTGATGGTCTATTAGTTTATCCATCTCCTTAAGTTGCTGATCGCTTTTATCATCCCTATCGATAAGCACGGCCAATCGACGGTTGATCATATCTTCTACTGACAGTTCATTAACCAGTAATGCCCAGCCGTGTTTTTTTGCCCACTCATAGATAATGCGCTCACTATTTAAAGAAAGCTGCATTTGTATTTCTTTAGGAAGAACACCGCGTAAATAAAGCTTTTTCGCGGTCTCTTTTACTTCATTGGAATATGCCATGGCTGAATCATACGCGTCAAAATCACTCAAATAACAAAGTGAAATTCGGCCAATTTCGGATACGGCCTATATCCGAATTGGTAGGAACAGAAGTGGCTGAAAGCACCTATTCAAAGGCGTATTGTTGGCTGCAATTAAGATTTATTTGACGTAATGACTTAGGCAAATACCAACAATGAGTAAAACCAGTGATTGGAAAATAGTAGCAACTGAAGGTTCTACCGTTGACGGCAGAAAAATCACCGCGTCTTGGATAAAGGATATGGCAGAGCTCTATTCTACTTCTGAATACACCGCCATGGTTTGGCCTGAACATTATCGTTCTTCTTGGGCACCATTTGAAGGTAAAAACTGGGGTGTGGTTGAAGAGCTAAAGTCTGGAAAAATGGACGATAAATTGCGCCTATTTGCCAAAATTACGCCTAATAAATATCTGCTCGATTCCAATAAAGACGGTCAAAAACTCTTTACCTCAATAGAACCAAACCCAGATTATAAAGGCGAAGGCCGTTGTTACCTTGAGGGCCTAGCTGTGACTGACTCCCCAGCATCTACAGGTACAACGCGCCTTACTTTTTCCCGTAATAACCAAGACACAGATATTGAATGCAGTGATCTTGAAGAGCTCAATTTTTCTGAGTGCTTTTCTCGGTCTGACCGCTTCTTTTCTTTGTGCAAAGATTTCTTTGGCTCTGAAGAAAACAACTCAGAGCAACCCATTAACCCAGAGGACACCGACGTGACCAAAGAAGAACTGACCGCCGCATTGAAGGAACAATTCAGTGCGCTTAAAGGTGAGTTGAAAACGGAGCTATCTGCAGAATTTGCTACTAAGTTCTCGGTAAATAAGCCCGACTCACAAGAAAAACCAGAAGGCAAAAATGAAGGTGCAACAGTAGAACAGTTCTCTGCGGCTCTGGATGAAAAGCTGAATCCACTTATGGAGAAAGTAACTGGTTTAGAAACTAAATTCGCTGAACTTTCACAAGAAGTACCAGGTCAAGAACCCGGTGCCGAAGGGTCAAGTTCTAAAATGGAGGTATGTTAAATGCTGAATGCCGTATCTACTGCTTACTTAGCTGAGTTCAGCTTATCGGTTGCTCAAGCTGCAGGCGTTGACGCTCCTTATGGTACGTTCAATATCACGCCTCCAATGGAAACAAAGCTACGCCAATGGATTCTAGAATCACATGATTTCTTGAAGATGGTGTCTCTACTTCCTGTTCAACAAATTAAGGGTCAAGTTGTCGATGTTGGTAACGATGGTCTTTCAACTGGTCGCACCGAAAATGGTCGATTTAGTCGTGAAATGGGTCAAGCAGGCAATACCTACGAATTGATTAAAACCGATTCAGGCGCTCATATTATGTGGGAAACCATGACTCAATGGGCTAACTCCGGCAAGAAAGACGAATGGTTAAAATTAATGCTGAGTGCGATTACTCGTATTTTTGCATTGGATATTTTACGCGTCGGCTTCAATGGTACTTCCGCTGCAACACCAACTGATCCGCAAGCTAATCCGTTAGGACAGGATGTGAATAAGGGCTGGTTAACTATCGTTAAAGAGAAAAAAGCCGCGCAAGTTCTTGCCGCCGCTAAATTAGACCCAACAGGGGAAACTGCAGATTCGTATAAGAATTTGGACTCGCTTGCTCAAGACCTTATCAACACCACTATTGCGTCGGAACACCGTCAAGACCCTGACTTGGTGATCTTAGTTGGTTCTGATTTGGTAGCCGCAGAGCAACATCGTCTATTGGAAGCGGCAGACAAACCAACTGAGCACAAAGCAGCTCAATCTCTGGCGAAAACCATTGCAGGTAAAAAAGCGTATACACCGCCATTCTTCCCTGCAAAAGGCATTTGGATCACCAATACGAAGAACTTACAGGTTCTTACTCAGACGGGTACTCAACGACGTCGCCAAAAGAACAACGAAGACCAAGACCGCTATGAGTCAAACCATCTTCGTATGGAAGGTTACGCAGTAGGTAATTTGAATAAGTTTGCGGCAATCGAAACTGTAACAGTAGTGTAGGTGAATCATGGTTAGCCCATTAGCAAGACAGCGTCAGGAATTACTAAAGAAGCAAGCTAACCAGTTTACGCCAGAGGTTCCTGGCGTGAACACCGACAGCCTGCATATTAAGTTGATTGAATTTGAAGAAGACCGTAAATACCTGCGCTCTAACTTCAATTCTATTGGCGCCCGTATTGAGCACAAACGGAACGTCCTTATCCCCAAATACAAACCGTTGGTTGAAGCGTATTTAGCAAGTGGCGAGTCGTTTGAAAACCCAATCTTTACCAATTTGGTTGTCTGGTTATTCGACATTAAAGACTTGGATAATGCTATCGAGTGGTGCTTGAAAGCCATTGAATTGGACTTGCCAACACCGGATAACTTCCGACGAGATTGGCCAACGTTCTGCGCCGATGAAGTGTTGGATTGGGCTGAAACAGAAGCAGGGCGTGGTAACTCAGTAGAGCCTTACTTTAGCCAGGTATTCGAGAAGGTTGAAAAGCAATGGGAGCTACATGAAGCGGTTCACGCTAAGTGGTTCAAGTTTGCCGGCTTAAATCTGATCCGAAACCAAGAAGGAAGCCCGCAAGCTACGGCTATCGGAAACCTAGAAACCTTAGAGAAAGCATTGGGTTTCCTTAATCATGCGCACGATAAGAGCAGCAAGGTGGGTGTGGGCACACAAATTAAGAAGATAGAGCAACGTATTAGAGCCCTGAAGGACGGTAAAAACCTTTAGGTGCGCAACGGCTCCTACCAACGCCGAGCCTCCTCTGGCGAGGATACGACAGCTTTTAAGCTCATCGTGATCCGTCGACCCAGTGGTTAGAGGCTTACCCATTTAAATTTTAGACAGGCAGGAATGGCAATGTTAACTGGCTCATCGGGTCCCGACTATCAAGACACTGAAATCACCAATGATGGCTTTTGGCCAAACATTAACGCCGGTGATTTTGAAAAGCGTCGCGGTATTCCCGCCGCTCAAGATTCGGAGCGAATTGCTATCGCGTTAGTGAATGCCACGTCTGAAATTAATGACCAATTGGAAAAGCAGAAAGCCAAGTTTATAAAGCTTGGCCATGCGACCGCGAATGATATACCCGCGTTCCCGAAGTTGAACGGGAAAAACAAGGTGCTTTATCAATATGAGTCAGCCGTGTTTGCCAGGGCGAAAGCCGATTTACTGCCAGACATTGCAACGGTGCACACCAAAGACAAGGGTGATCATTTAGCCGAGCGCAGCGACGAAACCAAGCGAGAATTGTTAGCCGAAAGCCAACGCATCGTGCGCAATATCAAAGGGCTTAACCGCTCATCGGTGGAACTGATATGAGTGAGTCTTCGTTATGAATGAGCAGTACCAAGCGGGTTACAAGTTAAGGGATTTGAAAGCCTTTTTAGATGTGGTGTTAGGTCCAAAAATCGCCAAGGGTTTAGAGGTTGAAATGACCAATATAGAACTCATTTTAACGCCTAAAAATATGGGGCATGGGTTCGTCATTATGAATCAACGTTATATGGCGGAGATCTATATCGACCGTCTGCCATTTAACAAATATAACCCAGCGGTGCTGTTTGCCAATGTGGGTGCCTGGCTAATGGATAACGACAGCCAACGAGAAGACAACGACAACCTAGACGACCCTGAAATTGAAGTGACCATTGATGATGAAGATAGTGCCGAAATCCTTATCAATGTTCATTTTGAAGAGCCAGTGAAAATAGTCGAAAACCCAGAGGGCGATATCTACTGGCGCAATAAACGCTGGTCGATTGAAGAGTACGAAATATGGGTGGCTAAAAAGCTTGTTGATGTAGTGAACCAATGATCACGTTTAAAGCCGATGAACGGAGCTTTTTAAGGGCGAAAGAACAACTAGCGCTGGTTGGTCTACCGACTAAATCGAGACAGCGGATCTTAAAAGAGATTGGCAAAGTTATCGCCAAGCAGACGAAAAAGAATATCCGAGCTCAACGTGATCCAGAAGGTCGGTCATGGAAGAAACGAAAAAACGGTAGAAAGAAAGTACTTCGAGGCTTTACTAAAAAGCTAAAGCATTACCAGAGAAAGAGTAACCGAGAGGTGGTGATTGGTTGGCCAAGTGCTCGAGGAACGATAGCACAAGCGCACCATTCGGGTATTGATGAACCAAGCGGATTATCAAAACGTAAACGCCAGGCTAAAAAGCAAAATGAGCCAACAAAGAATGACCCGGCAACACGAGATCAAGCGAAAGAGCTTAGAGACTTGGGTTATCGACTTGAAAAGCAAGGCAGGCAAAAAAGAGGCAAGAAACCAACGGTTAAGTTCATCATGCAGAATTTCACTCTTGGAGAAGCCGCTAAAAAGATACAAGAGCTAGAGAATAAATCTCCGGCTAGAAGTTGGGACATTAACCGCCCAGAACGTCGCTTGATAGGCGCAAGCCCTAAACGGGTCGCCATGATTATCAAACGAGAAATGAAGCGAATCAGGAGTAAGTAACATGGCATGGCCTACCGTCATAATTAACATTTTGAACATGATGCGCGGACCGATTCCGGGCGTTGAATTCCATTTCCTATTTGTGGGTTATGGAAATGTACCAGAAGGTGCGGCGCGTAATCTCATCATGGTCGATAACACCAGTGATCTTGATAAGGTCCTTGCTAAAGCTGATGCGTCGCTATTGCAAACGGTCAAAGCGGCGCAGCTCAATGGTAAACAGAGTTGGACCGCAGGCGTCATGATCCTAAAGGAAGGTGACAACCTTAAAGACGCTGCATTCAAAGCCAATGAAGTATCCAGCTTTGAAGCCATTCTTTTCAATATGCCTGCACCAGACAAAGCATTCTTAGAAGAAAAAATAGCCCTTCGTCACGAACTAAAAGCCAAACTTGGCCGTGAAGTCTTTGTTATCTGCACCACGGCCGCCATTGATAACACCGCTGAAACGGGCGATACATGGGCAGAATGGTTACCCAACGTCGTCGCAGTTCAAAGCGGCGTGGCGAGTGAGTACATCACCGTGGTACCGCAGCTGCATAAAGCGAACTCTACCGTTGGTATTTACGCGGGCCGACTAGCAAACCAAGAAGTCTCTATTGCCGATTCTCCTGCTCGAGTAAAGACGGGAAGCATCTTAGGCAACAGTGAATTAATAGCAGATAAAAGCGGCGCTGCTTTAGATTTAGCCACACTCAAAACCTTAGAAACAAACCGTTACGCCGTTCCTATGTGGTACCCCGATTATCCGGGTCAATACTGGACAACGGGACGCACGTTAGATGTGCCAGGGGGCGACTTTCAAGATATTCGCCATATCCGTGTGGCAATGAAAGCGGCTCGTAAGGTTCGTATTCGCGGTATCGCTCGAATCGCCGATCGAGAATTTAACTCCACGCCGGGCAGTACCGAAGCCGCCAAACTTTATTTCACTCAAGACCTGCGTGAAATGGCGATAGTTAAAAAAATCGGTGATTACGAATTCCCCGGAGAGATAAAAGCGCCACTGGATGAAGACATTACGATTACGTGGATTAGCAGTGATGAAGTGGAAATTCTACTGGCGGTTACCCCTTATGAATGTCCGGTAAAAATCACCATCGGCATCATGCTCAATAAACGTTTAGGAGAATAACGATGTCTCGATTTTCTGGACAAAATTTCGATGTGACCATTTTAGGCGTCATGGTTCATGTGGAAAGCGCGAGCGCCACGATTAGCGACGAATCTGATGTGGCCAAAAGTCGCGGTATTCCCGACGGTTTCACCTTCGGCGCCGTTGGCTGTGAAGTGGAATACGAACTGGATTTGAATAACTTTCGCAAGCTTCAGCAAGAAGCGCGTTCGGCAGGTAGCTGGCGCGGTATTAAACCTCATGATTGTCTGTTTTACGCCAACAATGGCGACGATGCCGACAAGATTGAATTGTTTGGAGTGAAGCTGAAGATAGAAGACTTGCTCAGTGTTGATCCATCCAGTGCGGATAAGACCAAACGTAAGCTAAAGGGCTTTGTAACCAGTCCGCACTTTGTACGCATCAATGGCATCTCATATCTGAGTGCCGACGATACACGGAACCTCATTTAACTATGCCGGACTTATTTGATCATGCTAGCGGTCTTGAAACCAAATTCACCGAAATGGCGATTGCTCGTCAGCTTCAACGGACGAGACAAAATGCCACAAAGGAAAGTGAAGAGTCCTGTCTTGGTTGCGGAGTACAAATTCCGCAACCAAGACGAGAGCTCGTACCAGGTTGTGAATACTGCGTTGAATGTCAGGCATTGCGGGAGTAATCAATGAAAGATTGGTACGACAGACTAACCAGTTATATCGCCTATGGGATATCCCTAACTGGTATGACGGTAAGTAAATTGACCTTAGAACAGTGGTATTTCCTTTTGTCTTTGCTTATCGGTTTTATCGCGCTTGGTCTGAATTTTTGGCACAAACGAGCGATGCAAAAAATCGCCCGTGAAAAAGGAGTCGCTATAAATGAAGTTGACTAAAAAAGTTGTATGTTCAGTCGTTGCGGTTATCGGGCTTGTGACAGGTGGTGTGAGCGTGGGCACTTCTATCGCACCAATTGGAGAGGTTGTTATTGATGGACAATCAATCGCTGAACTTCGTATTAGCCAAGTAGGGCTAGAAATCATTGGTAATGCAGAAGGGTGTCGCCAATCGCCTTATACCTGCCCGTCGGGTCTTGCGACCAACGGCATCGGTAATACACATGGTGTTAAAAATAAGGTGATTTCGTTAGAGCAGGTGGCGATGGATTGGGTGAAAAACATTCAAGAGTCAGAACGATGTATTACAGATGCAGAAATCGTTGCAGGTAAAACAATGACTCAAGGTGAGTTTGATGCCTTTACGTCCTTTAGTTTCAATACTGGATGTCGTCGGTTTATGCAGAACCCTGACGGCAGTTCAACCAGAATTTATCGTTACATAACATCCGGGGACTTTATTAAGGCATGTAAAGAACTGCCTAAATGGGTATATGGCGCAGGTGTGAAGTTGCCCGGACTGATTAATCGGCGAGGGCTTGAATATGAGCGTTGCGTATTTAGCAACAAGCATGAAATGGGGTAAATGGGCTCTACTGGTTGGAGTGTTTGTTGCGATGGTTTCGATGTGGTTGATGCTAAAAGCAAGCAAGGCAGAACAAATGGCTTTGAATGGAAGGTTAGAAAATGCACTTTCCGCCAATCAAGTTAGTCAAGCAAGCATCAATACATTAACGGATGAGAAGAACCAGATAAATCAGTTGCTCGTAGATAGAGCGCGTAAGTACAACAAAGTAGAGGGAAAGTTGAATGCTGATATTAAAACGCTTAGGACTGAATTGGCGGGTTATGAGTGTTATCAGCAGCCTTGGCCTAGTGATGTTATTGACAGGCTGCGCGAACCCTATTGAATCCCAAACGACAGTAATTATAGAAAAGTTACCGCCTGCAGGGCTAATTGTCCCGTGTAACAAGCCAATTATCAAAGCGGATAATCCGTTAGTGACGGCAAGCGAAGATGTACCAAAACTTAAGGCTGCTTTGGGGAAATGCGCAGAGCAAGCCGAAGACTATTTGAAATGGCGTGCAGAGCACGAAATAAATAAGGACTAACAGCATGAAAACCGAAAATAAAGCCGTAGTACTTACCATTGGCGCAACAGATTTCAACTTTACGCCAACGGTTCAAGATCATAACAACTACATGAACGAGCTCATGCCCAATAACAAAGTGGCACCGATGCACCTGTACTTGTCGCGAACGGTCGCGCCTGAACAAAAAGAAGCATTGGTTGCGCTGCTTGATACGGTGCCAGGTTTAACCTCTGAAATCTTTGCCGAAGTAACGAGTGCGTCAAAGGGTGGCATTACGGTAACGCTAAAAAACTCACCAGTCGTGCTGCTCGCATAGGAGAAAACTCGATAGAACAAGCGTTAACGCTGCGTCGTCATTATCTGCCAAGTGAAGAAGATGACGAACAAAACCTAGCCAGAGCACTCTGGCTTGATAAGCATTTTAAAGAACGCCAAGAAATTGCCATCAATAATGGCGTGGTGAATGTACTTAACCAGCTTAGGAAGTAGTGCTTAGAACTCATGAATGAAAAGCTACTAATGCAGATTGGTTTGGTTGATCAAGTGACCAAACCATTGCGAGGTGTCACCAAAGATATGCAATCTTCTATGGATTTAGGCCGTAGAGGGGTGCGTAACGTTGCGACAGGCGCAGCGGGTTTGGTGGCGACCGGATTGGCGATTCAAAATGCACTCATGCCGGCTATCGAAATTGATAGAAAGATAGGTGAAGTAAAATCACTGGGTGTGGTTCAGCAAGATTTAGACAAGCTAGAGAAAACCGCTTTGTCTTTCTCTGCTCAGTATGGCAAATCCGCCACGGAATTTATTGGCGCTTCTTACGATATCAAATCGGCGATGGGCAATATTAACGGTGATCAACTCGCCGACATTACCAATAGCTCTGCGGTGCTCGCCGCTGCCACTAAAGCCGATACCGCAACCATCACCAATTACATGGGTACCATGTACGGCGTGTTTAAAAATCATGCCGATGAAATGGGTGTGGGTATTTGGTCTAAAACCGTGGCAGGTATGACGGCGCAATCGGTAGAGATGTTTAAAACCACGGGCTCAGGCATGAGCAGTGCGTTTACCAGTGTGGGCGCCGACGCAACCAGCGCAGGCATTGCCATGGAAGAACAGATGGCGATTCTAGGCACATTGCAATCGACCATGAGCGGCAGTGAAGCGGGTACCAAATACCGGGCATTCATTGGTGGTGTATCCAAAGCTCAGGACAAACTCAATTTAAGCTTTACCGATAGCCAAGGGGAAATGCTCCCCATGCTCGATATCCTAGATAAATTAAAGGGTAAATACGGCGATACGTTAGATGTGGCCGAATCGGCCGAGCTTAAAGAAGCCTTTGGTACCAAAGAAGCCAGCGCCATGATCAAGCTATTGATGGCCGATACCGATGGTTTGGCGGCGAGTATCGAAACACTGGGTAATGTTCAGGGTATGGCGAAAGCCGAAGAAATGGCCGCAGCCATGACCGACCAATGGCAGCGTTTAGAATCGGTTTGGTTTGCGGTTCGAGCCTCTGTTTTTGGCGCTGTATTGCCTTCCATTAATGCCGTTATCGGTTCAATGGCGGATGGCATGATGGTCATTGTAGGTTGGGTAGATGAGTTCCCAATCTTAGGTCAAATCCTTGGTTGGGTCGCACTGGCAGGCTTGTCTTTGGGTGGAGTTGTTGCAGCGTTGTCGCTGAGTATGGGCATTGCGCAAATGATGTCTGCAGGTTGGGGCGTCACCATGGGTGTACTCAAGGCCATTATGCTTGTCACAAGAGTGGCAACATTAGGGCTGACCTCGGCGGTGTGGACATTTGGCGCGGCTTTACTTGCTACGCCTATTGGTTGGGTTATCGGTATTGTCGCGCTGCTCGTTGGCGCGATAGCCGCCGCTATCTATTGGTGGGACGACTTGAAAGCGACGTTCGGAGATTCAACGATTTTTAAGATGCTTGGCAATGTTATTGAATGGATTGTCGACAAGCTCAACATGATACCGGGTATCGATATCGAGTTTAACGCCTCGAGTATGCCAGATCTTGATGCGGCAACGGCCGCGCAAACCGTTGAACGAACGGCGCCCAAAGAAATCACCGCCGCCGCGATTGCCTCCGACAGCGCCATGATGCCGACATCAGATTCAACAGAACTGTTTGCTTATAAGAATGCGCAAAACATCGCGAAGCCGTCACCTTCTGCTATCTCGCAGCTCACAACAAACAATAATCAACAGGGTGGAAAGGTGAATTCCTACGGCGACGTGTACATCACCGCACCAAATGGAATGACACCTGATCAACTTGCTGAATGGGATGAACTCAATGCTGGATAGTGATGATAAATACACTGATATTAAAGTGATCGATGGCGGTTGGGATCTGGATTCAGGCCAACAAGCCACCTTGTGCAATAACCTTTATAGCGTGGCTCAAGATATTAAACACGCGATCATGGAATCGGGGTTGGCTCGTTTATTGGTTGCCGAACGAAACCCCGCATTACGCGCCGATGTCTTTGTCCAGATAGAGCAAAAAGCCGAGCTGGACACGCGAATTGTTCCGGGTAGTGCAACCGTAACGGAACTATCACCAGGTGAAATATTATTAACCGCAACCGCCTATGAATTTGGCGGGCTAGAACTGTCAGTTTTAGAGGACAACGTATGAGTAAAAGACCGACAGCTGATTTTGTAAAAATCTTATCTGATGCCGGTGTGCCGGTGACAGAAGCGGAACTGGAAACAAAGTTAAAACAAGAAGTTTCTGGGGCTGGCAGTGAAGTGTCTAACGATTCGAAAATGTCACCGTTCTGGCGTTGGGTGAGCGCGGCTGTGGTTAAGCCTGTTCTTTGGTTGATTGAAATATTGTTAGCCGCGCATGTTATGCCAAATATGTTTGTCGGTACCGCAGAGCGTTGGGCGTTAGAGCTTAAAGCATGGGAGTTGGATGTAGAACCTAAAGGCGCCGTAAAAACACAGGGTCAAATTACCCTAACGAAAGCCAATCAAGCTGACGCGGTCACCGTGGCCGAAGGGGCCATTATTCAAACCTTGCCGATTGATGGCGTGATTTACCGCGTTAAAGTATTGGCCCAAAGCGTGATTGATGTGGGCAATGCCACGGGTAAAGTATTGGTTGAAGCCTTGGAAGCAGGCGCGGCCTATAACTTACCCGCCGGCTATTTTAATATCTTGCCAGAAGCGCTACCGGGTATTGTCGCCGCAGAAAATGAACCCGACTGGATAACCCAATTGGGCGCCAACGCCGAAACCGATGAAGAGTTGGCCTTAAGGCTACAAAACGCGTTTACCAGCTCTGGCGAGTGGCATATTGATGACGCTTATCGTTCTATTATTTCCAGTGAAGCGGGTGTGCGTAGCGACAATGTTTACTTCAAGAACACCGGTCATATTCAGCCTGGTACGGCCGACGCCTTAATCGTGATGGAAGTGGGGCCAACCCCTCAAGCGACGTTAGACAAATTAAATACGCATATTATGGATAACGGCCATCATGGCCATGGTGATGTGCTCACTTGTAAAGCGATGCCAGATAGTGATCAGGATGTGATTGCCGATGTGGTGTTGGTGACTAACTTAGATGAACAACAAAAAGCGGATGAGTTGACCGAAGTTGAAAATCGTATTCGAGCGGCATTTCGTGAAACCGAAGGCTATCCAGAAATGACCAGAGCAAAGCCCAATAGCCGCTTTAGCTTGTCACTACTTGGCAGTGAAATTCATACCAATATGACCAGGGTTGCATCGGTGAAGTTCACCGTGGGTGAAAAGGTACAGGAAGATATTACAAGCCAGTTAGAGCAGCCTCGTATTAACTCGTTAATCGTTCGGGAGTTGGTGAATGGATAATCAAAACCAACACGCCCCTAAACTACCAAAAACCGTGATCCCTTGGTGGCAAGATGGCAACACCACATCAGAAGAGAAGAAAGAACCCTTCTTTTTATCCGGTGGCGTATTTACCTTTATTCAATTGGTGTGGGGATGGTTGTTGTTTCCCCTGCAGCAGATGGACGCATTAACGTGCAGCGAACCGTTGTTAAACTTATTAGCATGGGACCGAGACATTCAACGTTTTAATGGTGAGCCACTAGCCTTATTTCGTAAGCGGGTGAAGTACGCCGCTATCAATGCCAAAGACGCCGGAAGCGTGGCGGGATTTAAACGAATATTTGAACGTTTAGGTATCGGTATTGTGGACTTTAAAGAACGTGAAGATGTGGTGCAGTGGGATGTGTGCACCATTGAGTTAACCGACAGCGATGTTTCACAAAACAGTAAGCTGGTTCAAACCCTCATTGAACAATATGGCCGAACCTGCAGACGCTATCGCTTTCAGGTGACCTACCCAGCAACAATTTTTTTAGCGTGTGGGGAATTCTCTCACTCCTTTGCTATCTACCATGCTGCAAACAAGCTTGAAACTTCGGTTCGGTTTGTGGCCAATTCCATTGAACATCAGCAGCAGGTATTTACTGCGAGTCTTTCTTCCGTCAATAAGGGGAGTAATTAATCATGAGCCAAGCGGCTATCCCATTACAGTTTGAACAATATATGCAAAATCAGATCAGTGTTGGCAAATCACCAGATATGAATGAAATGGTTTTTGCCTATATTCCTGACCTCGATTTAGAACAACCCATCGACAGAACGCAGGGTTTACCTGATGTGGCTAAGTGGGTGTATCAACAAGACATTGACCAGGTTGGTAAAGTGTGTGACAACGCTCTAGCCTATTCGGTGGTGATTGCTGGCAGTGTGGCTGAATTTACATTCAACGCTATTTATCTGCGTGACAAAAACGTACCAAATTCGTGCGGCATGGTGGTGCATAAACCCGATGAAACCAAAGAAAACGGCTCAAGCGTCACCAAATCACTGCTTCAAGAATACGTGGGCGCGGCCGAAATTGTAGGTGTAATTGTTGATGCAGGAACCTGGCAAATAGATTATCAAGCCAGGTTAAAAGGCATTGAAGAAGACCACCGTTTGGCCTGCTTAGATACTTACGGCCATACCGCTTTTGTTGATGGTTTTGATGTTACCCAACAAGCCGATGTTACTAAATATCTAATTTCACCTGGTGTGGTTTATGTAGGCGGTTTACGTGGTGTGCTTACCAACGAAATTATTCAAACCATTGTGACCAAACCTACCGACATTTATTTGGATGTTCACCGCGCAGGTACCAGTACCTCTAAGTGGGAGAATATTCTAGAGGTTCGTGTTTCTGATGTGGTACTAGCTGATCATGTTGTGAATGGTGTTCAGCATTATGTGGCGAAATTAGTGGGTATTGATGCTGATGGTTCGGTAGATGATTGGCGGATTAAAGGGGGATTGGCTGAACATGAGCAGCAAACTGACCCTCATCAGCAATACGCTAAAAGAACTGATTTATACAGCCGTACGCTAGTTACGCCTCTTGTTGAGCAGAAGGGACAAGATTGGTTAGGTGTTGATTATGATGATTCAGATGCAGTGGGAGCGAATCCTACAGCGAAGATATACCCAGATGGCACTATTATAGGGTCAACAGAAAATGGCTCCTACATTAAATACCCAAACGGTGATCTTGAGTGCAGTGTATATACAGTAGGCACATTTTCCTTTGCGCCATTTGGAAACACCGCTTATGCCGATGTAAGACAAACCTTTCCAATAGCATTCATCGACTTACCAAAAGTAAATCCATCTGCAAACATAAACAACCAAGTGTCATATACAGGGCATTGCATCCCGTTTAATGGCTACAGTGACATTAGAGTCTGTGCAGACTCTGCAGGAACCTACACTACAAATTATGGCTATATCGCTAAAGGCAGGTGGAAATAATGAGATTCTATGATTTGATGCTTACACCACTGACGGGTAAAACATTTTTGCAGCAGAATGAAGCTGGAACGTGCATAGAACAGATAGATGAGCGTGTGTCTGTTTATTTCCAATCTGTAGATTTAAAAAAATATGAGCGTACCTTTGATATTGAGGGTTACCCGACTCTCAAGGAGTACGCCCTAGATGACAATGGGGAGCGTTATAGCTTTTACCTGATTGAACCTGATAGCAATGGTGTATATCAGCCAGATGAGAAAGCGATTGAACTAACTCAAAACCAAACATTTTATAAAGCAGAATATGATTGGGCTGCATCTCAGTTGGACTTTGTAGACTTGCAGTTGAAATATATAGCAAGCTCCGATAGTCGGGCTGTTTCTACTAGTGATGCTTGGTTCGAGTACGCTAGAGCACTGAGAGACTATTGCTCGAAAACGACCGATATGAATGGCAGAAAAACATATATCGTTAATGATATTTCTTCGAAGTGCGTTGTTGGAGTGAATGGCAGACCTGTCGCTCCAGACGAGGTTTAAATGAGTTGGAAACAATCCCCACTAAGTTGGCCTAGCCGTTCGCAAGCAATTCAAACCAGTGCCGAGCAGGTAACAGATCTAATCGGCACAACGATGAATGATGCCGTTAGCCGTTTGACTACTCTTGAAAGTGACGCCAATTACGGGCGTCACGCTTTAAGTACCGAAGCCGAGGCATTGTTGGGGCTTCGTGCTGATCTGGAATTATTGCTTAATCAAGGAACCGTGTTGAGTGTTTCGCCTTATCAGTTTCAAGTCGGCAGCTCATTAGACTCGGGACATTATCTAAACCCGCAAGCGGCCATCAATGTACTTAAGGCCAAATTGCGGGACCATACAGATACGTATAGACCGATTGGTGAGTTGCATTGTATTGCTGTCATGGTGACGTCCTCACAATTGGCCACGTTCGCGAGTAATTTGGCCGAACTGGTGTCGGCTTTTCCGTTGCCAGAATGGTGTCAGGTGGCAAGACAATCCAAAGCGCTAACCACAAATGAAACAAACAAGTTTCACCAACCTGCGGAGATTGTTCAACCCCGCTTTAAGCCTACGGCGAGTCTCAACGTTAATCCGCTAGGTGACTACTTAACGCTGCAAGGTGCTCAATTAGCCACCCTTGAATCATTGGCCAATGACAAAACCAACGTGATCGATAAGTTGCAGACACTTGCGACAAAACGAGCCACTAAGTTGAGTGATATTCAAAATCAGATTAATGCACTTAAAAATCTAAAAGGGTCGGTTTGGTCGATGAGTTTAACGGGTAATGCCGAAAGTATAGCGACACAACTATCGCAAGCTGGCGTACCTAATACTCATCAACATACGTTAGCCAGTCTATTGATTAGCGATAAACCACTGACGTTCTTTAAAGACTTACTTTGTTAGGAGAAATGCGATGTTAGCGTTAGACGGTATCGTGATAGGTTTGGATTCAATGAAGGTCGATATGTCGATGGAACTTAAAGACCAGGACATGAGCGGCCAATCTTCTGGTACCGATGCGGCAGAGCAAGGTGATAAGGGGAAAAAGTTAACCATTAGTGGGCGAATTCCGTTTATCAGCATGGCTAATCTGACGCTACTCTATTCAATGGCTTCTGACAAAGACGACACCAATGCACGTAAAATCTACCGCATTGGTAACGACATTGCGCTGGCGCTGAAAATTCGCCAGGTGAAATTTACGGGCCGAATCAGCGCCCGTGAGCATGACAGCTTGCAGGCGTGGAATGTCTCTTTTGAACTGCGAGAGCATAACAGCGTAGCGGAACAAAAAGAGCAGCGAACCAAAGAACAAACCAAGCCAGAGCAAAGGGAAAATACGCAACTTAAACAAGCCTTAGCCCAAGCCCAAGCCGATGAGGCAACCCAATGAAGCTAGAGAAACGCCTTTACATCAGTAATGAAGAAGTGAGTTTGGTCAGCAACATGGTGAGCCTAAAACTGTCTCTTGGTGGTGTTGGTATCTTTAAAATCAAGGCACAGTTACCGCCAGAAAGGTTTGACTCGGTTCGCCTTGATATTGGTTACGAGAATAAAATGCAGCCCTGGTTTGAGGGGTATATTGATAAGGTTCAACCTGCAGAAAACGGCTTCTATAAAGTGAACGTAAAAGAGCTTTCGGGCATTCTTGCCAAGCGTTGGCCGATTAGCCTAGAGCACCCAACAGTGAAAGAGGTGATCGATAAACTGGCTGCGTTAACCGGATTAGAATTCAAACTGCCTCAGCAAGATTACATCAATAAAACCATCCCAAACTTTGTGTGTCAGGGTAGCGGCTATCAATGTTTAGAGCAGATAGCGAAAGCATTTTCCATTAATGATTATGCCTGGTACCAACATACCGATCAGGTGGTTCATTTTGGTTGTTATCAAGATTCGATATTTTTCAATAAACCCATCACAGTACCACCGGAATTTAGCACCAGACAACAAGGTGACAATATTACCTTCGTCCCGTTCCCGATGCTTAGACCGGGTAGGGTAATGAACGATAAACGTATTATTCGCCTTGATCTGATTGAAGATGAAATGACGGCCTATTGGAAAGCCACGGAAACCGACATTTCGCCAAAGAAGCGCGAAACACTGCAAAACTTCCCTGAACTCGCGGCAGGTTTTCATTTGCCCAAATTTGGCCGAGTGGAAGCCGTGCGAGATAACGCCAAAGCAGGCCAGGTGAATGACCCGTTTCGGCCTCGCTACGCCATCGATGTTCAAATGCTCGATGAAAACCTTGAACCCGACAACAAAGTGCCCGTATATAAATCCATACCGATGCCGGTCACCATGAGCGGCCATGAATCTGGTTTACTGGCCTACCCACTAGAAGGCACATTAGTTGAAATCGCTTTTGCTTATGGCCGTAACGATAGACCAATTATTCGCTGCATTTACGGTCGTGATTACGCACTGCCAACCATTGAACCAGGCGAACAACTTCAGCAGCAGCGCGAAGAAGTAAGCCGCCGCATCGATGCCGCTGGAAATATCACAGAAAAAACAGACCAAACTTACACTCAATCCGCCTTTGAAATTCTGGATAAAGCGAGCCAATACAAAGGTGAATTTGGCAAGCATCACATCACTGTCGATGAACATAGCCTAGAGGAAATAGTAGGCAAGAAAGTGATAGAAGCCCTTGGCGCCATAGAACTATTAGCAGGTGATGATGTAACGTTAGGTAGCTTAGGCAATATGCAGGTTGCGACTGCAGGTGAATTAATTGAAACCATTGGTAAAGTTAGGCGCAGTATTGCTGCAGAACATCAGTGGCTACAAGCACCAAAGACTTGGATAGGCTCTAAAGAAGAAAATGTGTTGATTTTACTTAGCGAATTGATGCAAGTGGTGAAAGAACTGGCTGATACTGCGGCGAGTCATTCACATCCTTATTCATGGAGTGACCCCGCAGGTGCAGGTAGCACATCACCACCTAGTCAGTCAGGTGATTTCGCGGGACATGGTGGTGATAGTGGGGCATTGAAAGCAAGACTAGACCCAATAACTAAAACATAGACCTATAAACACTCACACAATCAACGCAGTCAATCGGCTGCGTTTTCTTTTACCTTGCATCTAAGTATCACGCAGAACCATGCACGAGTGACAGCGCGAAGATATAGCTACGGAATAACACAACCAAGTGACGGAATCCGCACTCCTCTACACCCGCCTGCGCGGTTTTTTGAGTGTTTTTTTTGCAGTTTTGGATTACTGAAATTTCGCCATTAATCTCGAAGCACAAACAACGCTACAAGCCTTACGGTATATAAGGTCTAGCAAACCATTAAAGTAGCCTAAAACGGCTTAAAATCGCTTAAATAAAAGATCAACGATTACATGTTTTATGCGGTTTTTTGCAAAAATAGCGCTAATAAAGATCTAGTGTAAAAAGGTAACTTATTGAAAAATAGTTATTTAATGATTTTCCGTCAGAAAATAGAATGATCTGATAGTGAGATTAAAGATCTATTTGAATGGCGGTGAAGCTAGGTGGAGTATGGCTTTAGAGGGAATTTCAATCCTTTTACAAAATTTCAATTTTGAAAAAATGGTTTGTTATGAATTCGATGAAAAGTAAGGGATGAAATTGTCGAAGAAAGTTGGAGTTTCGTGGGAATTAAAAGCCTGTCTCATTCTATTTTAGATGATCGAGTAACTTAAATGCGTATTCTTCAATGATAGCATTTGACCAAACATCCTTCATTTTGACAGTTTTAGCCGCATTGGAGTATTTGTCTTTATTACTGACAATATCTTCTAATGAGATTATCAAATCATTAATAATTGTGGTTTCACCATAATGGTTTCCAGCTAACTTAAATGCAGCTTGAGGGATATGTCCCCACTCTTTGTACATGGCTAATATATCAAAAATGTCTTTGTATGGAGCCGTGAATTTTCTATCGGAGTTTGCTAGTAACTTTGTATAAAAACAAGATGTTTGATCTAGGAAAGGTACGGGGAATCTATTCGTGTCATATTCGTAAGTTAGATCATAGTCATCGCAACTAAGAAACTCCAACTTGATGTTAGTGCCATTAAGAGTGATGAATGTTCGAACGGCGTCTCTATCGGCCCTAATCTCGCGAGCATAAGTAAACTCCTTTTTGACTAGTTCACCAAGAGATATGTTGGTTACATGCTCTCTTATTGCTCTATAAGATGCTTTGTTTGGGCAGAGAAAATCAATATCTATCGATTCTCGATACTCATCAAGTTCTAAGGCGATGCGAGTACCGCCTCCGAACAAAATATTATTTTCACAAAAAAAGTCAGCGTTAAAATTCTCTAACGCTGACTCTATAATTTGATGATGTGGGATTTTGTATTTTGCCATATCAATGGCTTGCTGGCATGAATACACCATTACCATATTCCTTGGTAAGCATTTCGATAAGTTGTTTTTCTTTTTTACCTAGTTTAGTTGTATCAACATAAGCCCAGCGCTTTTCATAAAGTTCAAAAGCAGTTTTAGGTGCGATATATTTAACGTGCATATCCCACAAAAGCTGATTTAGCTCGTGATATTTAGTACGATTGATATTGCCCATGTCTATCACATTCTCTGTTTTGGGTTTGTACATCTAGGTAATGGTACTATCACGGTAGGTAACCACCAGATGATAAATACACAATATATATCAGTACTGATATATATTGATTATTGTAGCTACTTTCTGACCACTACGTCAACTACACTTGGATGGTTTCGACTGAGAATGGTGTATATAGAGAGGTATTGAAGCTGAGAGTAACATCCGGTCAGTACTACGAGACTTGCATAGTACCACCTTTGTAGGAGTCTCATATGAGGGACTCTCAGTAGTATCGATCATAAAAAGTACAATGAATTAGTAACTCCCTAAGTTGAGTCATTAATGCCATAGGAATCCTTATGCAAAATAGTGAAATTAAACCAACATGGCCGGAAGCATTTCAAAACGTCATGTTCCGGCTTATCGATTCAATTCCAGAGCTGATGATTGGGACCGTTGTTCTTGCTTTGTTATTTTTCGGTTAGGTTAAAGTGCCTGTCTTTTAGTATCGCTCTTAATATTTTTGTTAAAACTTCTATAATTCAATGTAACTAGCAAATATATCTTTTAATACTCTGAGACGGATATCCGATGAAGAAAGAACTATCCCCTGTGTATAATATTTCTCTAGTTTCGCATAATCAGACGAAGGAACGTAAGCAGAAATTCTATCAGCGGAATAATTGAGCATTAGGTCATTGTCTACGTCTAATCCTTCGCATTCATACATTGGAAGCTTTTGAAGATATCCGAGCAAACTATGTTTATCAGGTGATATTTCTGAATTATTTATAAGCTCTATTTCAGTAAATGAAACTGCCACTTCGACATCTAAACCATCCTCGTCTTCAGTAAGAATATCAGTACCAATATTCTCAATTAAAATCTCAAAGAAGTTACGACAAGCCTGCTCAATATGGTTTTGTACAATTATTGCGTTCGTTGCCTCTTCTCCTACTTCATGAGTATGTAAGTTCTCAACCATAGTTTCTAATACAGAAGTAGAGCCAATAAGCTTCTCGATAGCATTTGACATGCTTTCTACTCGATCTTGCTCTTTTCTACGTTCTAGAAAGGAGTAGAACATTCCCGCCCATTGCTTTTTTAAGTGTTGTTCAATATCTGTAAATGAAGTGTACTTTTCTAGTCCATTATTCCTTTGGGAACGTGTAACCTGTTGAATAAAACTAAAAATAAAAGAAGCGTCATCTTGTTTATCTATTGCTGGGTAGTTTATTTTCTTTGCAAAGTCATCCCCATGTAATTGGGCATTCTCTCTATATAGATATTGAGCAGAAAGAACCTCATTCTTTACAAATGCAAAAATTGGCAATTTCAACTTTCTAGCTTCTAGATACTCAGCTTGGGTAATCGACTCTCCGGAACCTCCTTTGAGCTTTCCCCCAAACCTTCCAGATATAATCAATATGAATAAGTCACAGTGTGATACTTCTTTTACACAAGCTTGATGTGTATGCTCATCAACGTCATAATAGACACCACTATATTCACTCAATATAGGCTGAAACCCATACCCAGAAATAAATCTTTCTAGTTGAGCTCGCTCTTCCTGCAAGTCATAGCATGTGGAACTAACAAAAACCTTCGGTATAGCCATCAATTTACCTTTATTTTTAATTATATACTGACGATATAAAACGATATGCACCGATACTAACCGATTGACAACCTAATACCTTGATCGTAATCTAAAAACGCACTGGCAAAATCCAGTGTCAGGATTCGAACCCTGCATTTTATTCACGGCACATCGATGCCAGCTTTTGCTGGTCTTTTTATATGTGCGGCTTCGGCACACCTAAACATGGTGAATTTGTCTAAACAAACGACAATAAACTGAATTATGGTGGGCTGGGCGAGGCAGCTTAGGCTGGCCGTGTCGTGAATGCGGTAGTTCGAACCTTGTTCAGTTCACCACCCTTTGATTCGAACCTCTGAGTGGTGATTTTGGTTAAAATCATTCACGGAGGTCACTATGACTTCAGCACTAACATTTCAAAATACACACTTCGATGTGATCGAACAAAAGAAACGTACTTGGTTAACCGCAACTCAAATTAGCGCAGCTTTGGGCTATAAAACTGATGACGCGGTTAGTCGGATATACAGACGTAATTCAGATGAGTTTTCTAACGAGATGACTCAGACGGTCAAATTGACCGCCTCAGGAAACTACCAAAAAACAGTCCGTATTTTCTCCCTTCGTGGTGCACACCTAATCGCCATGTTCAGCAGAACGCCAATAGCCAAAGAGTTCAGAAAATGGGTACTCGATGTACTTGACCAAGAAAGTCGACCAGCGGCCATTGTACCCATAATAAAAAGACCACAATACAAAGCCGTCTGGCCAACCCATTTTCGATCCAATTGGAACGGCGCCTACTTCCCCTATAATGGCGAAATCATAGGTAATATTTGCTTTGAAATTGCCCCAATAGGAAAAACGGATAAATACAGTGCCATATTCCGGTTCTCTAACGAAGAACACCAGGTCATTTTAGTGGGGGAACGGCTAGGGGACTTTGGTTACTTCGAATCCACGTTATTAGATGAAGTATGGGAGTTCGCCATCAAGTTTTGTGGCAGGTGCAATAGTAAGTGTGCGCATATATAAATCTAAGGCGGCAGAAAATCTGTCGCCACTTTGTCGCCACTGATAGATGGTAATGCTACCTAACTAATTGTAATTATTGTCTTTTATATTGGCGGCATGCCTATCTGGATTAACATCCACGAGGCCATTGCACACAACGAAGAAACCATAGCCAAAAACCCCAAGAAGGGCATGAGCATTGAGCGCGAGACGTATTTGCTTCATTTGATTGCTAAGGAAATGCTGTAAGGACAGACGGGATGAAACGCGTATAAAAACGTGTCTATCCCGAACTATATCTTCGATGACTGTTTTTCAGCATCACACTTTAGATTGATATATCGCTAAAATAAGTTCCGTGGTTACCCGAGCAGATTCAGCATTTACCAACGGTTGTTCACCGGTTTTAACCGCATGTTCAAAATCAATGAGTATGGATTTGTGGCAACGGGTGTCAGCCACTGTTGCGCTGGTGGCACCATCGTGTTGGTAGTCGTACAGGGGATCTGTCGGGTTGAGTAAGCCATCGATATGCCAGTCGGTAATGATGTCATCGGTTAATGTAAAGCTGCCTTTCTCTGTATGCACTTGTATCTGAGCGGAGAAGCCGGGTCTAGTGGCGGTTGAGGCAATGACAGTCCCTATCATGCCATTGTCGTGCCGAAATAAAGCAGCGCCGTGATCCTCTGCGTCCATCTTGTGTGCAAACGTATCTAGCATACTGATCACTTGCTTGGGCATACCAAAAAACCACGTGTATAAATCTAGGTTATGGCAAGCCTGCTGCATAAATACACCGCCACCGTCTATCTCGTATCCGCCACGGTATTGCGCACTGTCATAATAAGACTGTGCTCGATAGAATTTCGCTGTGATATCGGCGGAATAAACCCGACCAAATGCACCGCTGTCCATTAACCTTTTTACGGCCGCGTTATCCGGTGCGGTACGTCGTTGATAAGAGATAGCAAGCGTAACCCCCGCTGTTTTACAAACCTCGATGCAACGATCAATCGCTTCTAATGAGATATCCAATGGTTTTTCAGTAACGACATGCTTGCCTAACTTTGCTGCGGTTAAAATACTTTGGTGATGTAAGCCGTTCGGAGTCGTCACAATTACGGCATCAAACGGAACATCAACATGGTCTAAGTGCTTCCAAACAGGGCATTCGTTCTTTGTATTTTTTCCGCTGCGAGAAACAAAGCCGACGACGTGTCCCTTTAATTCTGCAACAACGTTAAACCATGTTTGGCTAATGTTACCGGAACCCACAATTATATATTTCATATCGACCTTCTTTTCGTTATTAAAGTTACTATTTAAAATACATCAAATTTATCGAGGTTCCTAAATAAGAACATGGCGCAACTTTTCGCGCCTTTAAAGTGTAAAATTACACCTAAAATCCAGACTAAAGATCTACTTTTTTTAGATCGTACTCCAATACTCAATGACAACAACTAAAGTTAATATACTGACTAAATCGATACGTTACCTTGTCTTAGGTCTAACGTTATAAATGTATGTATCCAGAAACTGAAATAGTCGAATGAATAGTGCTCAATATCATGCGTTAATATTCATCCGAAAGAACAGCGAATATTTATGAAAAAAGACGATAGAAATGAAGTTGGGTATGTTGAGGTATGAAATAATGCTTAAAAAGCTCATATGAACCAAAGGTTACTCTCTTACACATTGGAATAAGCGGAAAGCCACTCATTTCTGGGTGTTCATGTATAAACAAAATTGACATTAAATTGGCATTGAAGAAATTATTTGCATTTATAGTCATGAAGTCTACTTGAATGAAGAGAATGATAATGAAGTTAAATATGAAGAGATGGTTAATTGTTTTTTCTGCTGTGACTCTTGGGTTATTTACGTTGGTTTTTAGCCTGTTAGTGGCGATACCAATTACAATTGCCGCACTGATTACGGGTAGAAAACTACAAAAAGATCGAAAAAAAGCGCGCTTTGATACAGGACAAGAGAACGTTATCGAAGGGGAATACCAGGATGTTTCAGTTAAATAATGGTTATATCTATCTGGTGAGTACCAGAGCATTTCGCTTTTAGGGAAACTCAATCGTCAGGAACAATAGTCATGTTCACATTCTGAACTTTCTTTCGCGTTCTCTCTGATAAAAAATCCACCCTAAATGGCTGAGCTTGCTCAATAGCAAGTTTACCGTAGTGCTCTAACTCGGGCTCCCCGGAACTTTCGATTAATTGAATATCCAAAACCTCACCAACGTCATTTAACGTTACATTAAACGTGACTAAGTGGCCAAAGCATTCTTCGCAACGATACAGCCGTCGCTTTACCGAAGTGCGAGCGAGTTCGCTCCATAGATTGAGTTCTGCTTTCTCTTGGTTTGAAAGTGGTATGTGTAGCACATCAGCAGAGAATGAGTGACACGCAACCAAGATCAAAAACAGTATCGTCGTTCGCACGCATTCCCCCTCAACAACTCAACATGTTCCATCACCAGTAATTATCACTTACTAATCATAGCTGAATGTTTGCAACTCTGATCAATCCAAAACACTCTTTATTTCAGTCACTACTTTTCCTACAACAGAGATATCGTCTTCGCCTACGTTTAATGTCGAATTATTGAATGCGATAGCAACCTTTTTTCCTGGTATTCGTTGGACCTGATTAAGGGAGAGTAGGCCATCAATATTCACGAGATAAAGGCCACTTATTGCCTGATTGGCTCCTGTGTTGATAAGAAATACCTGATTGCGATCTTTGATGGCCAATAATTCTTGATCGTTGAATTCAACAAGCAAATCTGAATCAAATAAGGTGGCATGTCGGTTGACGAGTTGCCCATTTTTCAGGTCAAAACTCTCTAGTAGGGAAGAAGCCCGGCTTTGTGCTAGTGCGGATAATTTGCTATCTATCATGTAATTCGTCGATTTTTCCTCGACTTGAAGTGCCTCTTTAACGTCGTTCGAGATTTGATAGCCCAATGATAGATCTTTCATTGGAATACCTAGCGTCAAATGAATTTTGATTAAAAGCTCAAATGACGTTCTGTTTTTCATGTTCCACGTGCTAAATGTGGATGTCGGTACACCTGTTACTTTAGAAAGCTCTTGTAGGTTCTTACAACCAAGTATCGTTTTCAGGTTATTAGTGAAGTCATGGCCCTTTAAAAATGTATATTCTGGAATCTTTTTATTGTAACCCATACTGTTTAACTTATTTTATTGGATAAAGATCTCAAATGAATGGCAATGAGCTCAATTAAAATATATTTTTCATTGATTAATATTCATTTGAGATTTAATATCTCGTTAGTTCTTTGGTTGATATAGAGCTGCAACTCAATCAACCACATAAAAAGTGATAGGTGAAAATAATACCATCTTGTATCTCTATCAAATAGTACTAGTTTCTACTTTTGTAGTTTCTTGGGCGCATGCCTAATTATTTCTAGAGAGAGTCGATGTGTATTACCAATATGGAGGGATATACTGACAATAAATTCAGTCACTTACATGGAGTAAAGTGGCTACTAATGTTCTAAACCACGGAAGGGGCAACAAACACCTCTGAATTATATACCGTAACGTTTAGTAGAGAAGGATTACCGTTTCTTCTCTACTTTTTTTCGTCTGCGCCATGCAATTTTGAATGCAATTGAAGTACGGTCAAAATCTTAACCAAGGTATTCGATCAGTTCTGCCTGTGGTAATGGTTTAGAATAGTAGTAACCTTGAATGTAAACAAAACCTAATCTATCGAGTATTTCCAGTTGATATTTTTCTTCGACTCCTTCTACGATGGTTTTCATGTTCAGTTGTGTTGCCAGTGACATCATGGAATCCAATAGGGGAATGATAGTCGAGTCATCATAAAGACTTTTAACGAACACGCGGTCAATTTTCACGTAATCAAAAGGGAACTGACGTATGAAATCTAGCCCCGAATACCCAGTACCGAAATCGTCTATGGCAAATTTGAAACCATAGGCAGACAGTGTGTTCAAATGAAGCTTGAGTGTGCCTAACTCGTCTTGAGAAAAATTATTGTCTTCCGTTATTTCAAAGACTATTTTTTGAGCCAGCACCGGTTGGCTTTCCACTAATGCATCTATGAAGGTAACGAAAGACGGCTTAAGAATGACACTGCGACTTATGTTCACGCTGATATAAACCGTTGAGAAGAGCGATGGGTGTTCAGATATAAATAGCGCGACCTTGCCTATGACCAACTTGGTGATGTCTTCAATAAGATCTACTTTCTCTGCCAATGGAATAAATATATCAGGAGAAATGTAACCTTGAGTAGGATCTCTCCAACGCAGCAGTGATTCACAACCGACGGTTTTACCTGATTTTTGATTAACAATGGGTTGGTAATGAAGTTCCAAAAAATCATTGTTAATCGCGTAACGCAATGAGTTTTCTAAGCTGTTGTTGTTTAATCGTTTCTGGCGACTGAATAAGTAGCAAATAGTGACCAAGCTTGCTAACACCAAGGTCACCCACAAATAACGCCAAAATTGCATGAAGTAGTACATTGATGTGGTGCTGACTTCGAGTTCTAGTGGGTACCTATCTGATTGAGCAGAATAGAATTTAATCCCATCTGAGAATGTCTTGTTGCCCAACTCTCTTGAAATAACACGGAGTTTATAATTGATATAATCATCGGCCAGTAGTCGGTCGATATCTTGAACCAGATAGCGTGGAGGAATAAGAACACTAAGGCCCTGTCCGAATTCGTTTGTAAATATAAGGGCAATACTTCGTGTACGGCTCAGTTTGGTTTTAGTGTAACTGAGTGTTATATGATTAGGGCTATTTTTTAGTCGATTGATTATAGTCTGATAAAGATGAAAAGAGGTATCTCCGTTGTTACTGGTACAATATATTTTGCCATTTTGGTCAAATACTCCGATTTCTTTCGCTCGCTCAGAATTAAATATACTTTTTCTTAAATCAGCAAGAATTTCATTACATGAGATGGACGTTTTTTCGGGTGTTAATAAATAAGAGAACTGCGAAATGGATTGATCAAATTCATTTTCCATCGCACGTAACAATGTTTTTGTCTTTGTTTCAATAAGTTTATTGGAGACAGGAACTAAGAAAAGTAGCGAGACGATAATAGCAAGGATAAATATTTGTAAAATTCTGATACCAAATTTATCGTCATTATATATCAATGTATGAGGTGCAATGAATTTCAGAGCTTTAATTTTAGGCATCAATATGTATTTTCTCGGCGCAAATGTATCGTTATGTTTTTACACTAATCGAAATAGAATGGTCGAGTCAACGCTATATAGAAGTCTATGTTATAAAACAAAATGTTACGCTTGATAATGAGAAGTGCTCGTATGCAAGTATATGTACTTGTATGTAAATACAGTGCTTATCGACTTAATGCCAAATAAGCACCCGCCAGCATCATAATGCTTCCAGCACCTCTATTAAGCCTTTTATGTGCAAGCGGCGTTTTTAATGCACTTGCCATACGAGCCGCGCCGAATGCAATCAACATTAAACCCGCCATTAAGGCGACAGTCGCTAGAGAGGCGACAAGGACAATATCTTGCGATTGCAATACCGTTAGATCGATGAAGGTTGGTAAGAATGCGATATAGAAAAGTATTACTTTAGGGTTCGATGCTGAAATCAAAAAACCTTGAGTGAAACTAGCGAACAAAGAACCTTTATGTTTGGCCACTTCCGAGTCAATGTCTTTTTTTACTTGTGGCAGTGTTTTAAACATTCTATAGCCAAGAAAAACTAGGTAAGCTGCTCCGACATAACGGATGGCCAAGAATACTTCTGTCCAGTTTTCTGCGATGGTCGCTAGGCCAAAACAGGCTAGAACAAGGTAAACCAGATCGCTCATCGCCATACCAAAAGCGAGCATAGCGCAATTTTTAGCCCCATAGACAAGTGCTCTTGCAAGGATAGCGAACACACCGGGTCCCGGGGTAATGCCAAATATAAATATCGCGATAAAAAAGGTAATTGCGCTTTCTAATGACATCCTGTCTACCTGTGTTTGCAGAGAATAATAGCAATAACATAAACGAGTTTTCATTTCGTGGCTAGTAAGTAATAAAACACGAACCTCAATGGTTACTTTTTGATGATTAGCGTGCGTTGACTACCGGCATGAGAAGGGGTGAGTGGTCGGTCGACTTTCGTTATGTAATGTGTTGTCTAAAGTACTTTGGGCTGACACCTGCTTTTCGTTTAAATACTCGCGAAAAATAAAGTGGGTCCCCATAGCCAATAATTCGGCCAATTTGATTTATGGAATAGTTTGTTGTTAACAACAGGTGTTTGGCGCGACTAATTCGTTGGTCGTCTCGCCATTGCGTTATGGACATATTCATTTCACCGCGAAATAAATGACCTAGCCGTGAAGGAGACAAGCAAATGTGCGAAGAAACATCTTCAATTGTAAAATCTTCGTTTAAATGCTGTGTCATATAATTCATAGCGTCATTCACTCTTGGGTCGAGCCTTTTACTTATAACGTCGGGCTGTAAGGTTTTACAGCGAATCAATAACTGCTCGAGAAGGTTGATGGCGAGATCGTTGCGATAAGGGACTTCAGACTTTGATGTATATTCGATATCAACAAACAGTTTCTCTAGTTCTTTTTGCGTCTGCGAGTCTAGTCCTCGGGTAATAAATACGCCATCGATTTCATCGTGCCAATTTAACCAGTCATGCCAAAATGCACGAGGGCGAAAATATATCCATCGATGAAACCATGAGGAGCACTGATCCTTCCTATGATAATAATGTGCTGCACTCGGTGGGAATAACAGTAGCTCTCCACTTTTCACATTGAACGCTTTGTCATCGGAAAAAACAGTGCCTTCTCCTTTACTGGTTATATTGATGATAAAGCCCTTCATCCCCCCTGGCCGATTGATAATAAAATCTAGTTCATCGCCTTCAATAATAGGTGTGAGGCCCGCGACTAAATGCGCATCGAAATTGTAGCCGGGTTTAAGAGGGTTATTTTGCATATTAAGTACTTATTATTTTTCTATAAGTTTACGTGGCTATAGCTTTGACTACGCGTTTGCACATCACATTTCTTGTTCAAGGACGATCCACTGCGTGCTGCTAAATGCTTCACGAAATTCTGTTTTGTTAGACTCAAGTAAATAGGCACTCGGTTTATCATCTTTTTCATGCTCCCACGGTTTTAGCTTAGAGAGCATGTTGCTTTGTTCGCTTTTGAGTTGATAAGAGTGCTCTACTTGCTCAATGCTATGACGAATGTCTAATCGTGTTGGATTAGAGCTTCTTGCGAGATAATCGATCACCAGAGCACCTTGTCGAAAGGAGTACGTCATGCTAATTGAAATAGAGGTGCTCATTTGAAGGTTACACCACTGTTCTAATTTGTTCTTTTTCGTCCGAAACTGCCATGAGATTTGCTCTGAATCTAACTCAGCGAGATTGTTGACTAACTCAAAGTGCCCCTTAAAAATGGCTTGAGACAGATAAAAAAGCTGAAAATCATTGGGAGATGATGTAGATATCTGCAAACTCCAATCAAGATATGTGAGTTCATTAGATTGTTCAGTTATAAGGTTTTTAGCTAATGTATTCAAGGTTGTACCTAATAAGGCTCCCTAAGGAGCCTCCAAATAACGAGGATGATTTTATTTGTAGTAAGCGCGGTTATTTTTTAACTCAGTTTTAAATTGACGCAACCGTGTTTCGTGGTCAATAAGAACCATCTCAATACCCGCTATATCGGCATAATCCGTTAGCATATCCACAGATACAGACTGGCTATATACTGTATGGTGAGCTCCTCCGGAAAGTATCCAAGCTGCGGCTGCCGTTTCAAGATTAGGTTGAGGTGTCCATAACGCGTGAGCAACGGGCAAGTGAGGTAGTTTCTGTGGAGGTAAGATCGTATCAACGCAGTTTACAATCATGCGGTAATGAGTACCCAGATCGATAACAGACACATTGAGACCTGCCCCCTCTTTACCATTGAAAATCATCCTAGCAATATCGCACTTGCAACCAATAGTATGAGGATGGATTTCAATCTTTGGTTTTTGAGCGGCGATAGTTGGGCACACTTCTAACATGTGAGCACCCAATACTTGGCTCTGTTCACCAAAGTTATAGGTATAATCTTCCATAAAAGAGGTGCCACCAATTTTGCCTTGTCCCATGACTTTCATAATGCGAGCCATAGCCGCTGTTTTCCAGTCTCCCTCTCCACCATACCCGTATCCCTTTTCCATTAGCCTTTGAGTCGCAAGCCCCGGCAAATTAGTAAGCCCGGTTAAGTTTTCAAAGGTGTTGGTAAATGCATTCGCTCCTACGGACGTTAAGAACTGTGCCATTCCCAATTCGAGACGAGCTTCTTGCTGGAGTATTTGCAAGCTATCTTTGTTCTGATACAAGGCCGGTTCTATATCGTAAGCAGAGGCATATTCATCTAATAAAGCACTAACATCACCCTTTGCCACCTGATTAACACTCTCGGCTAATTCACCTAATCCATATGCATTTACTTCGTAACCGAATTGGATTTGTGCTGAGACTTTATCACCTTCCGTTACGGCTACTTGGCGCATGTTGTCACCAAATCTCGCGACCTTGAGGTTTTTACCTTCGTCGATTCCTATTGTGGCGCGACACCAATCATCAACCTGATGATGAACAATCGGGTTCTCCCAATGGCCGACCACCACTTTACGGTCTAGTCCCATGCGCGTTCCAATATATCCAAATTCGCGGCACCCATGAGCACTTTGATTCGTATTCATAAAGTTCATATCAATGTCGTCCCACGGTAGGGCGGCATTAAACTGAGTATGCAGATGCAAGAATGGTTTGTTTAAGATACCTAATCCTGCAATCCACATTTTTGCGGGTGAAAATGTATGCATCCATAGCATTAAGCCAATACAATCAGGGTCGTTATTTGCTTCACGACATATTGTTGATATTTCGTCGGGTGTTTTTACAATACCTTTATTCACTATAGGTGCTGAAATGCGTTGAGTTTGGTTAAGACCAGTGACAATTTGCTGGCTATTTTGAGCAACATTAGCCAGTACTTGTGGACCATATAGGTGTTGAGAACCAGTGACAAACCAAACGTGTTTCGCTGAATATGTTTTCATAAGAGACCTTTCATGTTCGTAAATTATTTTTGTCCGTAGTACGCATTGTCGCCGTGCTTTCTAAGGTAGTGTTTGTCTAATAACGCTTGATTGATGAACTCTACTTTCGGGTTGATTTGTATGGTTTTCCACGCCATGCTCGCCACGGCCTCCATTACAACAGCATTATGAACGGCCTGTTGCGGGGTTTCTCCCCAGCTAAATGGCCCATGTTCCTTGACAATAATCCCTGGTTTCTCCATTGGATTGCTGTTCCCAATTGTTTCCACAATTACCTTGCCAGTGTTCAATTCATAATCCGATGCAATTTCGCTATCTGTCAGTGCCCGGGTGCACAAAATGCTGCCGTAGAAGTAGTCTGCGTGGGTTGTACCTAATGCTGGAATCGCCTGACCAGCTTGTGCCCAAGATGTAGCATTGGGCGAGTGAGTATGTACCACACCGCCGACAGTCGGATAAGTTCGATAAAGCTCTATGTGCGTGTCGGTATCAGAAGAGGGACGGAGTTCTCCTTCGATGATATTTCCTTCTAGATCGATAACCACCATATTCTCAGCACTAAGATCTTTATAAGCGACACCGCTCGGTTTAATCACAACAAGGCCAGACTTACGGTCGATTCCTGAAACGTTCCCCCAAGTAAAAGTGACAAGATTGTGCGTCTGTAATGCCATATTTTCTTGCCAGACTTGATGACGCAAAGTTCTTAGTCGAATGGCGGTATCGTGGGGTTCGTTGATAGTATTTTTAGTTGGTTCATTGTTATCCATTTGCTTGTTCCTGTAATAATTGAAACTCAGTGAGCGCTTCAATTTGGCAACCTAACTGTCGATAAGTCTGCGCACGATTTTCTCGTAATTTGGCGATCTTCTTATTCGGCTGATATACATGGGAAACGGGGCTAGCCATGACCTTCTGAGCGGCTTGAGTATTGGGGTAAATACCAGCTGCCACGGCGGCTAATATTGCAGAACCAAGAGCACAACATTGTTCTGAAGACGACACCACAATGTCTCTACCGATTACATCCGCACATGTTTGCATGACTAGCGGTGATTTTTGAGAGATTCCACCAATGGCGATGACGCGCTCTACTCTAATATCTTGGTCAATAAAACTGTCGACAATGGCATTCGCGCCATGAGCCGTAGATTCAACTAATGCGTTGAACAAATCTGGAGCGCTTGAACCTAGATTAAGATTAGCAATTGCGCCTTTCAGTCGCTGATTTGCGTAAGGGGTGCGTCTGCCGTTGTGCCAATCCATCCCTATAGGTGAATTCTGGTTTAATTCGCCATCTGCTGCTGCTTTTGATAGCTCGGGTATTATGTTTTGCTCGATATGATCTAAGGGAAGTTTTAGTTGAGGGTTTTGTTTCGCAAACTGTTCAATGGGCCACATCAATACACGTTTGTACCACGCAAATATGTCACCAAATGCGGATTGCCCAGCCTCTAACGCCAGCAGTTCAGGCGTTGCGCTTCCTTGAACTTGCCCGCAAATCCCATTAATGGTCCGTTCTCCAACATCTTGTGCATCTACCATGAGAATGTCGCAGGTTGATGTACCAATAACTTTGACTAGGTCATATTTTCCAGCCCCGGCACCAACCGCCCCCATGTGGCAGTCGAACGCGCCAATGGCTACGGTTATGCCCTCGGACAAACCTAACGTCTCTGCCCATTCCGCACACAATCCACCAGCTGCTTGATCAGAGGTAAACACTTCATTAAACATACGGTCGCGTATTCCGTCTAATGACGGTGATATTGCGTTTAAGAACTCTTGAGATGGTAAGCCAGCCCAACTTTCATGCCACATTGCTTTATGGCCCGCGGCGCAAACGCCACGTTTCAATCGAGAAGGGTGTTGATTCCCAGAAAGCAAAGCAGGAATCCAGTCACATAATTCAACCCAGCTGTGAATGTGTTGTGCCATGTCATGGTCTTGCTCTGATATCCATGCGGCCTTGGCCCAAAACCATTCTGAAGAGTAGACGCCACCTACAAATTTGGTGTAATCAGGGAACTCCCCAGAATGCGCTAACTCATTAATTCTTTCTGCTTTTTTGATCGATGTGTGGTCTTTCCATAGGATAAACATGGCATTGGGATTATGCTCATGTTCTGGTGTCAGTGCTAACACTTCCCCTTGTGAATTTACTGGTGCGGGTGTTGAGCCTGTCGTATCTACACCTATACTCACTATGGCCTTTGCTACTGCTTTAGGCACTTTAGAAACGGCCGTACAGATAGCGTCCGTCATTGCTTCTATATA
Source organism: Vibrio sp. DW001 (assembly GCF_029016285.1). NCBI lineage: Bacteria > Pseudomonadati > Pseudomonadota > Gammaproteobacteria > Vibrionales > Vibrionaceae > Vibrio > Vibrio sp. DW001. Next base: position 1,537,769 of record NZ_CP091976.1, read on the forward strand.
ATCCCTTGGATGGTGGCGAAACATAGAGATAGCAGACTTGCTGTATTTTCCTTCCATCCACCTTGGATAATAGGTTACGGCGGTGGCGACTTCTGAACCATCGTTTGTATTAACTATTAATGCGCGAACGGAGTCAGAACCAAAGTCTAACCCTATAACGAACTGTTGCTTCTCAATTATCTTGTCCATGAACACTCCACTTAGCCATCAGTATTTCTTTTTATTTATAACGAGAATTGGGCCTGTTCACCATGAATGTAATCGCTATAAATATGGACAAATTAGTTGGCGGTCAAAATATGAAGGTTTACTGTAATTTTGATAACTCTTTGTTTGATAATTACTTGAAATGGCGTATAACGCCTATTTTTCGACCATTTCGAGTGTGTGGGTATTTTATTGAAGAGAAAGTGAGATCTAAATCATGGTCAAGCCCGCTAAATGCATGGACAAAATAGCTACAGATTTTTAATGTGATTGCGGTCACTTCAATCGCATGAATTTCTCTTTAATAATGAATAAGAACATCAATCCTCACCAGTAAATGGAATCACAAAATGAGTAAAATAAGAAAAACATTAACCCTAACTGCCCTCATGGGAGCGACACTATTAAGTACTTCAGTCAGCGCATTTTTTGGAGGCGATGACGGTCTGAAATTAGGTTATTTAGTCAAGCAACCAGAGGAACCATGGTTTCAAACAGAATGGAATTTTGCCGAAAAAGCGGGCGAAAAATATGATTTTGAAGTTATTAAGATGGCGGTACCAGACGGAGAGAAAACGCTAAATGCAATAGACACTCTTGCAGCCAGCGGAGCTAAGGGCTTTGTAATATGTACACCAGATCCTAAATTGGGACCGGCGATTATGGCAAAAGCTAAGAGCTACGGCCTTAAAGTTGTCACTGTTGATGACCAATTTTTGAATGCTAAAGGTGAACCCATGTTAGACGTGCCACTCGTCATGATGGCCGCTAGCCAGATTGGTGGAAGACAGGGTACGGAGCTTTATGAAGAAATGAAAAAACGCGGTTGGGATGAGTCTACAACGGGTGTAATGGCTATTACTGCTGATGAACTCGATACGGCACGTCGTCGTGTAAACGGTTCTGTTAAAGCATTAGGCGATTTAGGTTTTCCTAAAGACCAAGTTTACCGCATACCGACCAAATCTAATGATATCCCTGGCGCACTCGATGCTGCTAACTCGCTACTTGTTCAACATCCAGATGTCAAACAATGGTTGATTGTCGGAATGAACGACAACACGGTACTTGGTGGTGTTCGTGCAACTGAAGGTCAAGGTTTTGCCGCTAGTGACATTATAGGTATTGGTATAAACGGTGTTGATGCTGTGAACGAATTAGCGAAATCAAAAGCGACGGGTTTCTATGGGTCATTGCTTCCTAGCCCAGACGTTCATGGTTTCAAAAGTATTGAATCATTATACAACTGGGTAGAAAAAGGCATCGCACCGGAAAAGTTCGTTGAAGTGACGGATGTTGTGTTAATTACACGTGAAAACTTTAAAGAAGAACTGGCAAAAAAAGGACTTTAGAGGCCACCAAGCAAGCGGCAGAATTACTGCCGCTCTAGATGTAATCAGGAGAAAAAGTATGACTGCTTCGCCCACGTACTTAGAGTTTTGTAATATATCCAAACATTTTCCGGGTGTTAAAGCGCTTTCGAATATCAGTTTTCGAACCAACCGCGGCAGCATTCATGCACTCATGGGTGAAAACGGTGCCGGAAAATCGACCCTTCTAAAGACACTTAGTGGCTTGCATCAAGCAACAGAGGGTGAACTGATTATAGATGGAAAAGCGTTTAGCTTTTCTTGTGCAACAGATGCATTGGATCAGGGTATTGCCATCATCTATCAAGAGTTAAATTTGGTACCAGAACTCAGTGTCGCGGAAAATATATATCTTGGTCAACTACCGACAAAAAAAGGCCGTGTGGATACGGAAACACTCAACAAAAATGCACGTCAACAGTTACTGAGGTTAGGTGAAAACTTTGACCCATCTCGTCCATTGAAAGAGTTCTCTATTGGTCAGTGGCAGATGGTAGAAATAGCAAAAGCATTGAGTCGAAACGCTCAGATTATCGCCTTTGATGAACCGACAAGTAGTCTGTCTCTACGTGAAATAGAAAGCTTATTTAAGGTAATTCGTGAACTTCGTGATGAAGGGAAGATAATTATGTATGTTTCCCATCGAATGGAAGAGATTTTTAAGTTATGTGATGCGATTACGGTCTTTAAAGACGGTAAGCATGTGCAAACCTTTGATGATATGTCGGCTCTAACTCATGACCGACTGGTCGAGTTAATGGTGGGGCGTGAGATCAACGATATATATAATTACCGCCCACGTTCTCATGGTAGCAGTGGCCTCGAACTTGCCAATCTAATCGGTCCCGGATTAACCACTCCTGTATCTCTCAACATCAACAAAGGTGAAATATTGGGTTTATTTGGTCTTGTGGGTGCGGGCAGAACGGAACTAACCCGGCTTATATTTGGTGCAGAGAGAGCAGTGGGTGGTGACATCCTTATTGACGGTGCGCCAATAAAAATTAGAAATCCGGAAGATGCAATTAAAGCAGGAATTACCTTGTGTCCAGAGGATAGAAAATCCGACGGCATCGTGCCAATACTTTCGGTTCAGGAGAATACCAATATTAGTGCTCGGCCATGGAATCTTAATCTAGGTAGTTTGATTGATTTTAAGTGGGAAAGAGAGAATGCATCCAAGCAAGTAGAGGCATTGAATGTAAAAACGCCATCGCTTGACCAATCTATCGGTAACCTGTCTGGTGGTAATCAACAGAAAGTTATTTTAGGACGTTGGCTGTCTACAGATATGCGCGTCATTTTACTCGACGAACCCACTCGCGGAATAGATGTTGGAGCTAAGTCAGAGATCTACGAACTGATTTTTAAGCTTGCTGAAAGCGGGGTCACAGTGCTTGTTGTGTCCAGTGATTTGCCTGAAGTGCTCGGTATCTCAGACCGATTACTTGTAATGAAAGATGGTGCAATAACGGGCGAACTAAGTCGAACAGAATTTCATGAACAAACTGCGCTACGTCTTGCCATGATTGGCGAAGCTTCTGACGCCGCATAACAAAGGATTATCATCATGTCTGCAACGAGCAACACGAAAACTATGAATAATAAAAATCGGAAAGTGGAATTTAAGTTTTCCCACCTATGGGACAGATTCGGCATGCTTATGGTATTTGCTGCTCTGTTTTTAGTCTGTGCTTTTTTTGTACCTTATTTTGCAACTTTCATTAACATGAAAGGGTTGGGACTCGCGATATCAATGAGTGGAATGGTCGCTTGTGCCATGCTGTTCTGTTTGGCGTGCGGTGATTTGGACCTTTCCATCGCGTCAATCATTGCGTGTTCCGGTGTCGTAACCGCAGTCGCCATTAACGCAACGGGAAGCGTAGTATTGGGTGTGGGTGCCGGGCTTTTCTCTGGTGCGGCGTTTGGTTTCTTAAATGGATTCATTATCGCTAAACTACAAATCAATGCATTAATCACGACGTTAGCAACGATGCAGATCGCTCGTGGTCTTGGCTATATTATTTCGGATGGTAAAGCCGTTGGCATTACGGAAGAAAGTTTCTTTGCTATAGGAAACTCGTCAATAATTGGCATACCAACACCTATTTGGCTCACCATCATCACGTTCGCTATTTTTGCATTTTTGCTAAATCGCACTGTTTATGGGCGAAATACATTGGCTATTGGAGGGAACGAGGAAGCCGCTCGACTCGCTGGTGTTAATGTCGTGAGGACGAAAATTATCATCTTCACTGTATCAGGATTTATTTCAGCACTTGCAGGCGTAATTCTTGCCGCTCGAATGACGAGTGGACAGCCGATGACGTCAGTCGGGTTTGAATTGGTGGTCATTTCAGCTTGTGTACTTGGCGGGGTTTCTCTTAAAGGCGGGATAGGTAAGGTTTCTTATGTTATTGCTGGTGTTCTAATACTAGGGACAGTAGAAAATGCGATGAACCTGTTGAATATGTCTCCTTTTGCTCAATATGTCGTTCGGGGCATCATCCTGCTTGCGGCGGTAATATTTGACCGTTATAAGCAAAAATCAAGTAAGTCTTAATACGACTATTTCATACCTAAACTTAAAAAGCGCATCCAACCGGACGCGCTTTATAAGTTTTACTATCTGTGATTCTTTCTATATACGAATAGCAGATTAGTTTTCCAATACGTATGTTAGTGAAATCGTTTCTTAGATACAGGCAAAGTGGCTGTTGAAATAGTGATAAGACGAGATGTATCGGTTAGACGGGTTGTTCTTTGTTAACCTTGCCTGTTTAAGAAATGCTTTAACGCCCCAATAAGGTTTGCATTGTTGCCAAATTTTGACGCTTCAAGTTTTGGATAAACGGTTGCGTGAGGTAACGCCGCCATAATGCCATCAAGTTTATTATTGATCTGACTAACCAGATTGGGACGTTGGCTAATGGCACCGCCAATGACGATCAACTCTGGGTCAATATGATACTGAATATTAAATAGTCCTATGGCTAACTCAGAGAACCAATTATGTACTATGAGCTGTATTTCGTCATGTTGTTGATCATAGAGATTAAAGACATCTAACCCATTTAACTGACTCTTATCAATACCTAATTGGTCTGCAGCGGCGTCGACCAAAGCCTGTGTTGACGCCACGTGACCCAATATCTTGGGCTTACCATTGACGTATCCCTGAATAGCAAAACCAAATTCTCCACCATGAAGGTGATGACCTTTTTGTATTTTTTGTTGAGTGACGATTGCCCCTCCAATACCACTACCAACAACAACGGAACAAAAATGGTTTGAGTTCTTACCTTTACCAAGCCAAGACTCTGCTAGTGCAGCACAGCATGCATCGTTTTCTAATTCAGTTGTAACGCCAAACTTATCTTCATAAAGGGTTTTTATATCAATACCGTGTATATAAGGAAGGGCACTTGATCCATGAATGACGCCGCTTTCGACGTCAACCGCCCCACAGGTGCTGATTGCAATTCCTTGCACCTCATACTGCTTCTGGCATCGCTTAAAATGAGATGAAAACATATGCAGCCATTTAGGATAAGAATCAGCATGGCTAGGCAATGTAAACTGTTCGACAAACTCCGCGCATTCATTCATGACGGCACATTTCACCGAAGTACCACCAAAATCTAAAACAAGATAATTTTTCATTGTCTTAACCGGGTTACCATATTAGAGCCTCAAATAGTGTTTTCTTACGGGTAAATTAGGTATTCACTACATCTTTACAAAATTAGTAGAGAATCTAAATTTCTCACACACTTGTTTAACATTCGAGTATTCAAAAATCTCACCATCGTCAAGATAAGCGACCTGTTCAACATTCACTATCTTGTCTCCCACAGTTAGAATTAGATGCTCAGCATCTTTTTCGTTAGCATCAATAACCGTAATTTCCATCATAGAGCTGTGGATTTTAAGGTGAAGACCTTCAGTGATATATTGGTAAATTGAGCTCTCTATATGTTTTTTAGATAATCCAGAGATTACGTTTATTGGCATATAGGTTTCTTCGATGGCATAGGGTTCATTGTCAATAAAGCGAACACGAATTATGTGATAGAGCATGTCCCCTTCTTGACAGTTTAACCTATCAGCAAGAAAACGACTCGCAGGGTCTACACTGTAATTGAGCACATTTGTGTCTAGTTTTTGTCCCTGCGCCTCTGCATTGACTTTGGTTCCATAGAGATGTTTTGACCCTCGCATACTTAATGGACGCTTTACAAATGAACCCGAGCCTCTTTTTCTCACCACAAGGCCATCTTTAACTAATATATCCAACGCTTTTTTAATGGTTAGTTCACTACAATTGAACTCGTTTGCGAGTGAGGTACCGTCTGGTAGTTTTTCGTTGTATTTGTATTCCGACTTGACTATCCGAGATCTAATTGTCTCATAAATATCTAAGTACTTAACCATGTAAGCTTCCGTTCATGTTGGTTGTTATGCAGGATTGAACAAAGATTCTGCGATTTGATTATCTTAACGCCATCTCTATGATAGTCGTTATTTATCTGATCAAATAATCGCGTTAACACACGCAGAATAAAACAATATGTATAGAAATTAAAACCATATAGGTTTAAAAAAATACACTGTATTATAGTGTGACGAAGGTTAACTATTTGTCGCGATAGCCTTTTGATTTAAAATCGATCTAATAGGTAAGGTTTGTCTAATGACTCAATATGTTTTTCCAGAAAATTTTTTATGGGGTGCGGCGGCATCAGGTATTCAAACTGAAGGTATCACCAACAAGGCAAACCCGTCTATTTGGGATCGTTGGCACGAACAGTCACCAGAACGGTTTTATCGTGAAATTGGCTCTCAGGTTGTGACGGATACCTACCATCGCTACAAAGAAGATGTAAAATTAATGAAACAGGTGGGTTTCAATTCGTTTCGTACCTCTATTCAATGGTCGCGTTTGATCAAAAATTATGAAACGGGTGAAGTCTGTGAAGATGCAGTCGAATTCTACAATAACTACCTCGACGAAATGATTGCTAATGGCATAGAACCTATGATGAATCTGTATCATTTCGATATGCCAGCTGAGCTACAGGAGAGGTTTGGCGGATTTGAGTCAAAGAAAGTGGTTGATCTTTATGTCGATTACGCGTCGAAAGCCTTCAAGCTGTTTGGTAATAAAGTAAAATACTGGATCACGTTCAATGAACCTATTGTTCCTGTTGAAGGTGGCTATTTATATGATTTCCATTACCCATGCAAGAAAGATGGAAAATTGGCTGTGCAAGTCGCGTTTAATATTATCTTAGCGCATGCAAAAGCGGTTCATGCTTTTAATAAACTGGGTTTAAAAAAAACGAAAATTGGTGTCGTACTTAACCTGACGCCTTCATATACTCGTAATGACAGTGAAGAAGATAAAAAAGCAGCGTGGTACGCAGATCTGCTATTTAATCGTAGTTTCTTAGACCCAATGGTGAAGAACGAATTCCCTAAAGCGTTGTGTGACGTATTAGAAGAACAGGGCGTGACACCTGAAAGCACTCAAACTGAACGAGATGCGATTACGTCAGCGAAAATAGAATTTCTAGGTGTTAATTATTACGTACCACGTCGAGTAAAAGCACGGGAATCTGAGTACGAGTTAGATTACTTTACACCAGAAGTGTACTTCGAGAATCACGTTAATCCGGATGGTCGATTTAACCCATACCGCGATAACAATGAGATTTTGCCGACGGCTATCTATGACATCGCCACTAACGTTAAAGACAACTATGGAAATATTCCTTGGTTTTTGGCCGAGATAGGTATTGCTATGGACGAAGAGTCCGAAGGAGAGCCTCAGAACAATGGTATTATTGACGATGGTTTTCGTACTGAACTGATGAAAGAGCATCTTGTTCAATTACATAAAGCGATTGAAGATGGCGCAAATTGCTTCGGAATTCACCAATGGACATTCATTGATAATTGGTCGTGGACGAACTCATTCAAACGTCGCTATGGCTTCTATCGCTTGGATTTGAAAACAGGTGACAGAATTCCTAAAAAGCATAGTGTTTGGTTTAAGAAATTGGCGACGTCTGGTTCGTTTTCAGATTGATCAGAGACCGGTTTGAATAGGTCTCTAACGTTTGTTAGCACGGAAAATCGGGTGCTTTTTAACCTAAAAAAGGCTGCTCAATGAGCAGCCTTTAAGCGTTAAACCACGCCAATATTAGAACGAAGTACGTTTATAAGGACGATAATCTGGTGTCCAGAAGTTCTCCTTGATCTTCTGCATGATCCTTTCGTCGGTACGTTGCGACGCGACACCTTGCTCCATTGCTTTTTTCGCAACCGCAAATGCGATCTTAACCGACACATCGCGGATATCTTCCAATGGCGGTAAGAGTGCGCCTTTACCATTGATGGCCAGCGGTGAACATTCCGCTAACGCGCGACTAGACGCCATTAACATCTCATCGGTTACTCGGCGAGCTCTTGCTGCCAATACACCCAAACCGATACCTGGGAATATATAGCTATTATTACACTGCGCGATTGGGTAGGTTTTATCACCAATGACAACAGGATCAAATGGGCTACCCGTCGCTACGAGTGCCTCGCCATTTGTCCAACGTAGGATATCTTCGGGTAATGCTTCTACACGACTTGTTGGATTTGACAGCGGGAACACAATAGGGCGTTTACAGTGTTTATGCATCTCAGTAATGATGTCTTCACTAAACAGACCCGGTGCACCGGAGACACCAATAAGCACCGTTGGTTTACCATTCTTCATTACTTCGAAGAGCGATACATCGTTGCCTTCCGTATCCCATTCATTGAGAATCGCGCGTTTCTGAACCAGTTTTTTCTGGAAGTCTAAGAGGTTAGGCATGTCGTCGGTTAAGATACCCCAACGATCAACCATAAATACTTGTGAACGAGCTTGCTCGTCGCTAACCCCTTCGGATACCATTTGAGCGATAATCGCTTCGGCGATACCACACCCCGCAGAGCCTGCGCCTAAAAACGCAATACGTTGTTCACTTATTTTAGATTTTGCCGCCTTACATGCCGCCAATAGTGAACCAACAGATACCGCTGCGGTACCTTGAATATCATCATTAAAGCAACATACTTCATCTTTGTAACGCTCAAGCAAAGGCATGGCATTTTTCTGAGCAAAATCTTCAAACTGTATTAATGCTTCTGGCCAACGACTTTTTACGGCTTGAATAAATTCGTCTACAAAGGCGTTATAGTCTTGTTTGCTGACGCGAGGATGACGCCAACCCATATACATTGGGTCAGAAAGTCTTTGTGGATTATTCGTACCTACATCAAGCACAACAGGTAAGCAATAAGCAGGGCTAATACCACCACACGCGGTGTAAAGTGCTAGCTTACCAATGGGAATACCCATGCCGCCAATACCCTGATCACCTAACCCGAGAATACGTTCGCCATCGGTAACAACGATCACTTTTACTTTATTACGAGAAGCGTTGTTGAGCATATCTTCAATATGTTCACGGTTTGGATAAGAGATAATCAATCCGCGAGCACGGCGATAAATATTAGAGAAATTTTCGCACGCAGCACCTACTGTTGGGGTGTAGATGATCGGCATCATCTCAGTGATATGATTTTCAACCAAGCGGTAAAAAAGGGTTTCGTTTGTATCTTGAATGTTGCGCAAATAGATATGTTTGTCCATATCTGATTCGAAGCTTTGGTATTGTAAGTAGGCGCGCTCTACTTGCTCTTCAATCGACTCGATCGCCTCAGGAAGCAGACCATCTAGATTGAATAGAGCGCGTTCTTCTTTGTTAAACGCGTTACCTTTGTTGAGTAAAGGTGCTTCTAGTAGGGCTCGACCTGCATAGGGAATATAGAGTGGGCGTTGGCTTTTGTTATTCATTTATAACTCTTATTGGCAGACTTTATTGATGGAAGTAACAATTGTTACAAAACGAACGCATTTTATTACATATGCGGGTAAAAGGTAATCGATTATCTATGATTTAAATGGTCAAAACTCATTTATTACTTATTAATGGCAAAAACTGCATTGATTATAGTTCTACATCTTGTTGTTTGCTCGCAATGCACTTTGAATATCCTATTCTACAGATGTCAATCACATTGAGTTAGTGAGCTAAACTATTCGATGGTTGTTGTTGCCGATTGCTTTGATTGTAAAGTAGCCGCTAATATGCTTCAGTATAGATATATAATGATTCTCATTTACGGAAACGATGATTGTGAAATTAGAAAATACCTACCAACAGTTAGGCACGGCGTTTTATCAACAAATTGAGCCTATTCCGGTTATACACCCCGTACTTTTTTTATGGAATGCTCCGTTAGCTAAGCAGCTTACGCTGCCAGACAATGTGGAATCTAATGCGGCGCGATTGTTTTCGGGCAACCAGTTATTAGAAGGTTCAATCCCCATCGCATTAGCGTACGCCGGACATCAGTTCGGTGGATTCAGTCCACAGCTTGGTGATGGGCGTGCCCATTTATTGGGTGAAGTACTCATGGCGGATAATCGTCGACTGGACATACAGCTGAAAGGTTCTGGTCAGACGAAGTATTCTCGTCGAGGGGATGGGCGATGCGCGATTAAACCCGCCATCCGAGAATATATAATGAGCGAGGCGATGTATGCATTGAGGGTTCCGACAACCCGTACACTTGCGGTTGTTACGACGGGTGAAGATCTTTATCGAGGGCTATCGGAGCCTGGTGCCGTTGTTACTCGTGTGGCGCAAAGTCACATCAGAGTTGGTACATTTCAATACTTCGCGGCTCAAGGCGAGACAGATTCTCTAGCAAAACTACTCGATTACGCCATTGAAAGACATTATCCAGATATCGACCTAACGGACGAGCATCGGGCTCTTGTTTTCTTAGATGCCGTTATCGACAAGCAGATAGAAACCATTGTGCATTGGATGCGAGTGGGCTTTATTCACGGAGTAATGAATACAGATAATGTGACTATTTCGGGGGAAACCATCGATTATGGTCCTTGTGCCATGTTAGGTATTTATCACCCAGAAACGGTGTTTAGCTCGATTGATACGAATGGACGTTACTGTTTCGGTAATCAGCCTTCAATTATGCAGTGGAATATGGCGCGACTTGCTGAGTGTCTGATACCGCTAATCGGCGGTGAGAAAAACGATATTATGACATTACTCGAAAGTCGGATACTCAATATCACAGATAGATACCAAACCGCCTACTACCAGATGATGCACAATAAACTGGGTTTACTAGAGGCCTCTAACAATGAATTAATTGATGACCTTCTCACTCTATTGCTCGATAATAATTTGGATTACACTCAATCATTTATCGATCTAACTCAAGTGTTGAATCAGGATGATCTGTCCGTTTCTGGGATTGATAGTGAATGGATAGAAAAATGGTTGTCGCAAATAAAACAAGAGGATAGGCTGACCTCATTGAAGCTTATGCAGCAAAGCAATCCCGTTGTTATTCCGCGTAATCATCATGTAGAACGAGTGTTGGAAGAATGCAAAGCGAGTGGAAACAACGCATCTGCTCTCAATTATTTGAACGTTTTGCTGTCTCCTTATCAAGAAATTCCAGAGACTAGTGATTATAATGATCTTCCGATAGACCGTGATGTTAGCTACCAAACCTTTTGCGGTACTTAGTGCCAGAATATGTAGAGATGACAATAATGAACGAATTTTATCCCATTGGTAAAAAAGACCAAAAATGGGGCGAGTCAGAAAAAGCAGAGTGGCTTAAGCAAATCAGCGCGAAGAGAAACTACCACGATGAAGTGGTCACCAAAATTGTTGCTTTAGCCGATCGTTTTCTGGTCGATCAATATGGCATGTTGCAATATGGTGCAAAAACGTTCCCACTTTACGTTCTAAAAAGCCTTGATTGGGATTCAAGTAAACCAACCGTATTGATTACGGGTGGTGTTCATGGGTATGAAACTAGCGGTGTACAAGGTGCGTTATTATTTTTGGAAGCAGAAGCGCACCACTACCAGGACAGTTTTAACATCCTTGCGGTACCATGTGTTAGCCCGTGGGGTTATGAAGTTATTAACCGGTGGAACGCATTGGCTATCGATCCTAATCGCTCGTTTTATCCTGAGAGTCCGGCTCCAGAGTCAGCAAATCTCCTAAAACTTATTGAAAAATACAGAGACTCGATAGTCGTGCATTTTGACCTTCATGAGACGACGGACAGTGACGAAACGGAATTTCGTAGAGCGTTAGCCGCGAGAGACGGTGTTGAGTTTGTCCCGTGCAGTATTCCAGACGGATTTTACACAGTAGGGGATACTGAGAACCCGCAAACCAGTTTTCAAAAAGCCGTTATTGAATCGGTGAGCCTTGTGACTCATATAGCCGACGCAGATAGTGAGGGGAATATCATTGGGTCACCTATCACTCAAAATGGTGTGATTAACTACCCAATGAAACAACTTGGTTTGTGTGGCGGCATGACAAATGGCATGTTTACCACGACAACCGAGGTGTATCCTGACAGTGATAAGGTGACAAACGACGATTGCAATAGGGCCCAAGTTGCGGCGATCTCTGGTGGTTTGGATTATGTGTCGGATTGGATGAGTAAGAATGAACTATATTAACTTGCAACTAGACTCAGAGGCTCAAGCTATTGTAGGTGAGTTGCTTGATGGGTTAGATGACGTTGATGGTTGGCTTAAGATGACCGCCCGAATTGCTGCACAAATAGACGCAAAGTTAAGCGAAAGTCTTTACGTTGGCAACGTGCAGTGGTTTAGTGATTCTGACTACATTGAAAAAGAAATTGAATATCAATAACAAAGATATTGCCATACTAGCATCTTTCTATCAGTAGCTTGGAGGACGACTATCTTGCATCAATAAATCGAGCTTTAATTGTGCTTGTTTCGGCTTCTCCAAGTCTACAACTTCAATCATTTCACATTCATCCCTAATCATTTCAGAAATAAGGCTAGGGTAATGACGACAATCTTCAGGTCTGTCTAAGTAAATACTGCATGTATACTTTTTTGGCGCGAGCGCGTTTTTATTAGGTACAATTTCAAGAAAAGGGCATCGTTTAAGTCTCATACCAGATTCAGGATCGAACCAAATTTCGTCGTTCTTAACGTATTCGAAAATGTTGGGGTTAAATATTTCCCATAGGTCAATCTCATCTTTTGTCGCCCAAATGTCGCCATCCCCGTATTTGATACAACATTTACCACATTGATTACAATCTTTCATCGTTCGCTATTTAACAGGATGTACACTTTCGTAGTGTACCACTGATGATATTTTTGGAACGTGAATTGTTTTGGTAACAAACAAATAGAGATGGTTTTTGACGCTAGATATGTAATTATTGTGGTTCCAAGCGTGGCACGGATTTTACGGTAAGGTTTTATTGATATGGACATCAAAATAGATAACTTGGAAAGCGGTGACGTTATCCAACTTTTACAAGAGCATATGCAAGATATGCTTGCGACATCTCCTGCAGAGAGCGTACATGCCCTAGATGTACCGGCTTTAAAGGCACCTTCTATTACGTTTTTTAGCGCAAGAGAATGCGGTCAACTACTCGGTTGCGTCGCCATTAAAGAGCTTTCAACGACCAATGCAGAGATCAAGTCCATGCGCACTCATTCTCATGCGCGTAACAGTGGCGTCGCCTCCACGTTACTTGAGCATGTTTTGGTTGTGGCTAAAAAGAGAGGCTATGAGTCACTGAGTTTAGAGACTGGCTCAATGGCGTTTTTTAAACCAGCACGAAAGCTATACATAAAGTATGGCTTTACACCTTGCGAACCTTTTTCTAATTATCAGTCTGACCCCAATAACACATTTATGTCTATCGATCTTTAAGTAAGAATCTAGAATTTTGATAGGAAATGAAGATGAAAACGTATCTGTTTGATTGGGGTGACACCCTTATGATTGATTATCCGCACACCTCTGGGAAGATGTGCGATTGGCCACATGTACAAGCGGTTGAGGGTGCACCAGAAACATTGAAGTACCTTTCACAACGGCATCGTATATATGTTGCGACCAATGCTGCCGAGTCATCTGAAAAAGATATCCGACTCGCCTTTGAGCGGGTGGGGTTGGCGGAATATATTACTGGTTATTTTTGCAAAGCAAATTTAGGCGTAGGAAAACGATCACCTGAATTCTTCTTAGCGGTACTGAACCAATTAAATCTGCCTGCTGAACAAGTCACGATGGTGGGGGACACCTTAGAAAATGATGTTCTTCCAGCTCAACAATTGGGCATAAAGGCTATTTGGTTCAATAAAGAAGCGAAGCCTCATCAATGTGAAGCTTCGATCACTCAAATTTGCAAACTCACTGAGTTGTGTTGACAGGCTGGCCGTATTTTATGGGGCCTATCGACGCATATTTTTCCCGGCCGCTTTTTTTGCTTTGTACGAAGACGCCGCTTTAGCTTGAGAGTCCAATATAGATTCGACAGTGAGTTTCATCGGTTCTCTTGGTGTTATATCGGCCGCGTAGGTGCGCATACGAGGCGGTATTTCTCTTTCTTCTTCCGTTGGTCGTGGCATTCTTTTAAATCGATTTAGGTAGAATGCCTCTAGCTTCTCTCTCGCCCATTCCGATTTTCGCAGGTATTTTACACTGCTCGCGACGGACGGGTTGGTATGAAAACAGTTAAACCGCATCGCCGTATCTAATATGTCCCATCCATAAAAATCAACTAGTTCTTTAACCATCTCTTCTAGTTTGAGGCCATGTAGTGGGTTATTTTGCTGTTCTTCTAACATTTTTCTGCCTTTAATGCGGTTTACGGAATTAATTTCATTTTGATCACGTACACAATGTGATCGGTATTACTGGCTGCATAGTTTGAATAGGTTTGGCCGACTATACAACTTTAATTTGCGACTAATAATCTCGTCGTTCCTACAGGTGATGGCAAGAGTGTTAACTTTGGTTGAAAATTCTAGTTGAAATGGTGATTTATTGGTCGGTATAATCACCATATCACTTCTATTGGAGCTAACGCCATAATGAACAACTAATACCTGATATCCAATTTACCATTATTTATTTGGACACTCGGGGTTAGTGGGCGTTGCTTTTCGTCATCTCTATTCTTGCATTACTGCAAACACTCTTCTTCAGCTTTAGATTTGTCTATTGCCGTCGTAAGAAAGATAACCAAGCTCGCGTCTTTCCAATCTACAGATGTAGATTGGTCAACCCCTTTACATATTCAGTAAACGGAGGTTTTTATGCCTGCAAGTAAATCTGCTATTACGACACACCAATTGTCTTTCCAGCTTGATACCGGGGAATGGTTGTTCAACGATCTCAACCTTAATATTAATGAAAAAATCGCTGGTTTAGTCGGACGCAATGGTGTTGGGAAATCAGTATTGATCGCTCTATTAAGTGGGCAACGTATACCCACAAAGGGAAGTGTTATCACTAAAGGGAAGGTTGGCTATTATTCTCAACGGCCATTTGATTTGATCGATAGTCAACTCACTATCGCCGAGTTTATGGGGGTTTCGAAACAGCTTTCAGCCTTGAAATCGATTCAGCAAGGGAGCAGCGAACAGAGGGATTTTGATATCATCGCAGAAGATTGGACGATAGAAGACAGAATGGCCTCCGATTTGCTGTCGCTTCGGATCCCTGCGGATCCTAGTGTACATTGCCGTTGTTTGAGTGGTGGGCAGTTGGCCTTACTGCAACTGCATCGCCTTTTTCAATCTGGTTATGAAGTATTACTGCTTGACGAACCCACTAACCATCTCGATAGTATTGGACGAGAATGGTTAATCAAGTGTATGCAACAGTTTGACGGCGTCATTTTATTAGTAAGTCACGATAGGGCTTTACTCAATCAGGTGGAGGCTATCTATCAGTTGACTCGCCTCGGCGTCGATTATTTTTCTGGGAATTACGACGATTACCTGCAGCACTCTAGAATTGCAGAGCAAGCACTAAACAAACGGATAGAAGCTCTCAAATCGGAACAGAAAAAATTGATGAAACAAACACAGACAAACAGAGAGAAAAGAGATCAGCGTGAATCGAAAGGCAAACAGTTGAGAAAGTCAGGCAGTCAGGCGAAAATTCTATTAGATGCGATTAAAAACAAAGCGGAACAGTGCCAATCGGCTGGGCTAAGGAATCAACGAAATCAGATGGTTCGAAATCAAAACAAGCTCGCTGATTTGGAAACCCAACAAGAGACGGTCAAACCACAAGCCCTATATGTGCAACAAGCCCAAGAGTTAAAAAAACGCACCTTGCTTAGAGTGACTAACTGCACGCTAGATTACGGTTCAGACAAAGAAATGACCTTTACCGTCTCTCAAACTGAAAGACTCCATCTCGACGGACCGAATGGCAGCGGTAAGTCGACGTTATTGAAAGCGATCCATGGCAAACAGGGTCACTATAACGGTGAAATTAAACGATACGCTAAAACCGTTTACATGGATCAAAATTTTGGATTGTTGGAGCCGACAGACTCGGTAATAGAAAGTCTATTGAAGCACAGCGATGGTTTAGTCGAAGGGACCGCTCGTATTCTTTTAGCGGGTATAGGGTTTAGGCGAGATTCTGTCTACCGCAACGTTGCTCACCTGAGTGGCGGCGAAAAAATGAAACTCTCTATGTTGTTGGTAAGCCATATAGCCGACGGACCACTACTGCTATTAGATGAACCTGATAACCATTTAGATATAGAATCAAAACAACGTTTAGCCATAGCACTAAATCAATATAAAGGAGCTTTCATACTCGTAAGTCACGATGCATTTTTTATTGAAGCTGTTGGGATAAACAAAGTGCTGACTTTCTATAATCTCTAGGGTTTTGACCAAATTTGAGCTTAAAACACTTAGAAAAATAATTGCTGTCAGCGTACCCGGCATTGTCGGCTATCTGTTGAATCGAGAGTTCAAGGGAACCCATTAAGCTTTCATACGCAAATTGTAACCGTTTATCTTTTAGGTATTGGTTTGGTGATGTTTGCAGATAATCGCGAAATAATCGTTCTAACTGGCGAACGCTTACAAATGAGGCGGCGGCGACCTGAAGTGTCTTTAAGTCGTCGCGACGGTAATGCTCTTCAATGTATACCAAGGCTCTACTCAATATCATGGTAGAGCGATTCATTTGTATGTCATCACCTTGATAGAAGCGGGCGAGAATGATGATAAGTTGTTGAAGCTGGGCATTCAACATCGTTTCGAATCCGTTTGGTGCTTGGCGGTACTCTTCATCAATGGCGAGCACCAGTTTTTCTACCTCAGCGTACTGTTGAAGGCTTAGGTTAAGCTTGGCTGTGTAGTCGGCTTTTTGTCGCGCTAACGGTTCGATATTGAATAACGCTTGGTAACCCGGAAGTAATTTAAGTGCAGATGTCTCGAAAAGGGGTGACTGGGATTCAAACATAAGGTTAATTAATATCAACTCATCTACATCACTAAAGCCATGTTCCACCTGACCATTTATTACGAACACGTCTCCTTGGGATAGAGGGTAATGGTAATCAGCCACCGTATGCGTCGCCGTTCCTTTTACGACAATAAAGAGCTCAGAAAAATCGTGGCTGTGCGTAGGGAAATCATGACAATGCTTTCCGTGGGTTACCGCAAATTTCAGATGTGGATGTTTTAAGTGTGTATCCAGCGTGTAAATTAAGCTCATGTCGTAAATTTCCTTATTTTTGTCGTGATATTAGCAGAAAAATACTTGTTATGGTCATACTATAAAAAGAGTAAAAGTGGCTAGTACTAAGCTGAATAAGTTTGTGACCAATATAAATGTTATTCGAGAACCACTTAAGAGCTTAGCGATGGCTTTTATTGATAAAGATCCGCCCATTAAAGTCCGCTCATTACGTTCATATTGCTGATCAGTTAATTGTCTAGATTGGCATGATTTATTATTTTTAGTTGTTAGGAAAATACCATGACATCTGAGTTTATTACCCCGTACTTTTCAGATTGGCCGCAGATACAATCTACCATTACCAAAAATGAGGCGATCGAATCCGAGGTCCGACGAATAGTGACATTAATGACACTTGAAGAAAAAATCGGCCAGATGATTCAACCGGACATTCGTGGTATTTCCGTCGAAGAAGCGACGACCTATAAAATTGGTTCAATATTGAATGGTGGCGGAGCATGGCCAAACAATGACAAACATGCGACGGCATTAGATTGGGCGAGTAAATCTGATGAGTATTGGTTTGCAGTAGAAACTGCGTTTGAAGATCGCCCTTTCCGTATCCCTTTTATGTGGGCAACGGATGCGGTTCATGGCCACAATAATGTATTTGGTGCCACAGTCTTTCCTCATAATATTGGGTTAGGTTGCGCGCGTGACCCTGAATTGGTCAAGAAAATTGGCCGTATTACCGCCATTGAGATTACCGCCACAGGTTTAGATTGGACATTTGCCCCTACGGTTGCCACACCGAGAGATCTGCGCTGGGGCAGAGTGTATGAAGGGTATTCGGAGGACCCAGAGATCGTTTATAATTACGCCGCCAAAATGGTCGAGGGGTTGCAAGGCACTGCAGAAGACCTAAAAGGCGATAAGCATGTTATCTCAAACGTAAAACATTGGGTGGGTGATGGTGGTACGTTAGTCGGCGTTGATCGAGGGGTCAATAATTACAGTGAAGATCTTCTACGCAATATTCACGCTATGGGTTATTTCAGTGGACTAAATGCAGGCGCGCAAGTGGTGATGTCTTCTTTTAATAGCTGGGACAATCCCAACAACTACGACCTAGCACCGGAAATAGACGGGACATACAATCTTAAAATTCATGGCAGTAAATATCTGCTTACCGATGTTTTAAAAGAGAAGATGGGATTTGATGGTTTGATCGTTACCGATTGGCATGGTCATTCGGAAGTGAGTAAATGCACGGATGATGACGCCAGTTATGCGATCAATGCTGGTAACGATATTCTAATGATTCCCGTCCACAAACACTGGTTGAATGTGTATCAAAAAACCGTTGATGACGTCAACAGAGGCCTCATTGCGTTATCTCGAATTGACGATGCAGTCACTCGTATTTTGAGGGTGAAAATGCGTGCTGGGTTGTGGAATAAACCACAGCCAACCAAACGGGCTTATGCTGGCGACCAAAACTTACTCGGGGCAGACGAACACAGAGAAGTTGCGCGAGAAGCGGTACGAAAATCGCTGGTTTTGTTAAAAAATAACAATGCTATTCTACCGTTAAATAGGAACCAAAAGGTTTTATTAACGGGAAGTGCGGCGGATGATCTGCAAAAACAATCGGGCGGTTGGAACTTAACGTGGCAGGGAGACGAAAATACGCTTGCTGACTTCCCAGGTGCGACTACTGTTAAGATGGCTTTAGAAGGAGAACTTGGTCCGGATAGGGTGATGTTTGACCCTGAATTAACCTCAAATTACACCAAAGGTGATGTTGCTATCGTCGTATTTGGTGAAGACCCTTATGCCGAAATGATGGGGGATATAAAAGAATGGCAAACATTAGAATTTGCAGCATTAAAAAGAAGTTATAAAGCTGATTTGGAGATAATCCAAAAATTACACCAAGCGGGTGTGAAAATTATCTCAATCTTTTTCAGTGGCCGACCGCTATACGTGAATGAAGAGATATCAAAATCGCAAGCCTTTGTCGCCGCGTTTTTGCCGGGTAGCGAAGGCAAAGGGATCACGGATGTTTTGCTTGCCAATGAAGCCGATGAGAAGCAGATTGATTTTGTTGGTCGATTGTCATTCAGTTGGCCAAACAAAAAACGCAGTACCCGTGTTCACAGAAAGCCTGCACATATTCCAGATTATCAGGTGCCAGCATACGAGCAAGATCCGATTGGTGAGCATGCCCCGTTGTTTGATTATGGTTATGGTCTTCGTTATAGCGATGAATTGCAGTCGAGATATCTCGATAACTTGCCTTTGGATATTGCGCTTAACGAGGCAGAAACGATTGCCGAACACGCAACTCATATGTTTGGTGTTAATGCCACGGTCGGTGACTACCAAATGAAAATATCAGATTCTTTGCATCCAATTGGAATCGACGTATCTCGTAACAACAACATGCAGCTAACGGATATCAGTACCTCTCCGTTCAACTATCAGCAGCAACAAGATGCGGTGCGGGTCGAATTTAATCGATCTCTTGCGTCCATTTACCTGCAAACCAGTAATGGAAGTGCTGAAGACCTGTCTGGTTACGATAACGATAGCGGGAGTATTTGCTTTGATATTAATGTCGAGAAGGCATCTGATATGCCCGTTTACTTAGCATTACAAGTATTCATGGACCGTGGAGAGCTGGAACGGCTTTCGCGCATCGACATATCTGACCAACTGCCCAATGTAAATGAAGGTTTTTTGACGGTGTCGATACCTTGCCATCATTTTTCCAATACAGGTCTTGATTTTCGATATATCGATACCCCGTTTATGTTATTTACCGAAGGTGAATTGACCGCCGTTGTTGCCAACATTCGTTGGGAGATTTAGCCTAAGCCGTCATTGATCGTGGACGGATACTTATCTTGCCGTTTAATGAGTAAACGGTGTACAAAAGCGCACTATTTGGGTGCGTTTTTTAGTTTCTGTGAAAAATAAATAAAATAATATCACCGTCTAAAATGTGAGATTCAGGATAAATATCCACCATTTTTCAATTTTTCAATTCAAAATTAATGATCAGGATTTAAAAACGTTCAAAAAATGAACAACTTAGTAAGTCTTATATGACTAATGCTAATTGTTAAATAACTCAATAAACTGGTTATTCACCAAAAAGCAGTCATTTCATCTAATTTGACGCGTGATGTATCGCATTCTATGGTTAATTATCACCTCAACCTACAAGGAAGCCGCGCATGAAAAGAAACAGTAAAACCTATCGATTTCAGTTGATCAAAGATACGGCCGAAAGGCATCAGCGATCTAACAGCGCGGATCCTATGGTTAGGCATATTGGGCATATGCTCTCTGAACAACCCGATTTAGAAGAAAACCTAATGTCGCATCATGACTTTGCCGGGCATCACTACGATCAGAATATTGATGGTTGGGTTAGCGATAGATGGTCTTAGTGACTACTTGTTGTATTGTTAACAATAAAGTCACTATAAGATACTGAGTTTTCTGCGCTTTGTTGGAAGCTCAGTCATAAGCACAATGTTTACTTATCCTTTTCATTACTTATTTTACATTCTTAATCTAAACCACTAATTCATTGATAAGATGAAAATGGTTATTTATGTACTCCATTCATTGATCCTGAGTCACCCCAACAACGTATAGCGTTAATTATTGGTTAGGAAAGGAAACCCCATGAAATGGATTCTAGTCACTCTTTCGTTGATATACCCATTTGGTGCTGTAGCCGAAATTGAAAAGTTTGTTCGTTACTACCACGAAGAGCAGGTGCAATACGGACAATTAGTCGGTGATACCATTCACCCTATTGTTGGTGACCTTTTTGATAACTTTACAGTGTCGAAAAGTCGGCTTCCATTACGTTCTGTTCAATTGCTCATTCCTACTCAGCCTGAAAAGGTTTTTGCGGTTGGAATGAATTTCGCCAGTCATATGTCTTCACCATCGAATCAACCTCCTCCGTTATTTCTAAAGCTTCCATCTTCCTTACTACTTTCAGGTAAAGATGTTCATGTCCCAAAAGATGCAAAGAACGTTCATTTCGAAGGAGAACTTGTCGTTGTTATAGGTAAAGAGGCAAAAAATATTACCGAACGTCAGGCCAAAGATGTGGTCTTTGGTGTATTAGCCGGAAATGATTTAACCGAACGAAGTTGGCAAGGCCGTGATCTGCAGTGGATGAGAGCAAAAGCGGCGGATGGGTTTGGTCCGATATCCAGTGCCATCACTCGCGGCATTGATTATCGAAATGTGCTTTTAACCACACGTTTGAACGGAGAGGTTGTTCAACAAGAAAACACAGGTTCTATGATTCACAGCGTTGATAAAGTTGTCAGTTACTTGAGCCGTTATTTTACATTGAAGCCTGGTGATCTGATTTTTATGGGTACACCGGGTAAAACCAAAGCCCTTGCGGATAACGATATTGTTTCCGTTACGATAGACGGTGTTGGGGAAGTTAAAAACCAAATTCGGTTTTGATTTTTTGGTCGAGGAAACTTCGTAATCAACAGAACTTGAAGTGAGAAAAGGTATATTTTGGCTCTTTTTAACCGTTGTTCATCCGTACGATAAGGCGTTGATATATTGTCATTTTTCCTCAGGCCCCGTTAGAGTTAACAGTCTAATTTATGGTTGTTTACATTTTAAATTCCTTACTAAAAATAAGGAATTAGGCTTAATTTCTCAATTGTTGACTGAAAACTGTCTTTAATTTGAGACAAAAAGAGTGTTTATAGCAATTAAAGGGTTAAAAAGGAACAAAAGGATGTTTTCATTTCAGGTGAATGTTAGCAATGTGTTCTACTATTGTTATTGGTAATTTTATTTATAGTAAATAAGAATAAGTCCTTACACAGATATGATGTCGAGTTCTTAGAACCAGCGGTTCGAACACGTATTTTAGGTAAGCCTAAATAGAATTTGTTTATTACAAGGTTACACATGGACGTAATGAAAAAACAACTCATAACTATAAAACACAGTGTACTGCTGCTTGGGTTAACGCCATTTTGTCTACAAGCAGAAAACTTGTTGCAGGTTTATCAACAAGCGTTGGAAAATGATCCCGTGTATCGTGCAGGAATATATCAACATCAAGCCGATATTGAAATCTACGATCAGGCAATGGCAGTTTTGCTACCAACCATAAAGTTTGATGCGAGCCGAACAGAAACCAAACAAGAAATTGTCAGTTCTGACAATACAGTTTACAACAAAGGCAGCACGTCTTATCCCACAGACGAACTCAGTCTTTCTCTTACTCAATCTTTATATAGTTACAGCAATTGGGCGTATTTTAAGCAAGCCAAAGAAGACGTTAAACGTGTTGCTGCTGAGCTAGAAGACGTGAAGCAAGAGTTGCTAATGCGTGTCGCAGAAGCCTATTTTAATGTTCTCAAAAAACGAGATAACTACCTTGGTATCCATGCCGAGGTGACCGCCCTTGAAAAGCATTTTGAATTGGTTGAATTACAGGTTCGGAATGGTTTAGCTCGAACCACGGATTTACTCGACTCTGAAGCGCGCTTTCTGCAAGCGCAAGCCCGTGAAATTGAGATCAGTAACAACCTGCAAGATGCACTGCAAGGTATCCATGAGATCACAGGCTCACTACCTCGCTCATTGGTAACACTCGGCGAAGAAATGGCGATGGCAGAACCTGACCCCTATCAGGTAGAAGCATGGCTAGAAAATGCACAGAAAAATAATCCTATGATTCTCGCAAAAAGAGGCGCGCTCGCGTCAGCACGACAAGAGATTCGACGTCAACAAGGTGGTCACTATCCGACCTTCGACTTTGTATTCACACAGAATAACAGTGAAACGGATGGTTCGTTATTTGGTGGCGGCAGCGAAGTGGACACACAAACTTTTTTAGTACAGATGACGTTACCGCTATATGCCGGTGGTGCGGTTTCTTCCAAGGTTCGCGAAACGGAAAGTTTATATAACAAGTCCAAAGATGACCTTGAACTATCATGGCGTGAAACCAATCGTGAAACGCGATCGGCATTCACTGGTGTAACAAGTGCGATAAGCAAAGTAAATGCATTGAAAAAATCGGTTGAAGCCTATGATTTGGCGGTTGATGTGAAACAACAATCTTTTGAATCGGGTGTTACCTCCAGTGTCACGGTACTAGATGCGGTAAGAGATCTTTTTATTGCTCGTACTGAATATTCAGCGGCTCGATATGATTACCTACTAAATAACCTACGCTTAAAGAGAGCAGTGGGTACGCTTAATGAGTTGGATATGCAGCAGATAAACTCAGCACTGCTTGGAGAAGATGTGTCAACGGATATAAATGCTATGGAGGAAACGTTAGGAAGCGAGTCATTAGCATTACGTCAATAATAGATTTTAAAAAACTGTATTCAAAAAGACAGGACTTATAAAAGACAGAGCTTAAAGAAAACAGTACTCAGGGACTAGAAAAAAATAGTCGTATTAAAACAAAGAGATCAGGAGTTCGAAGTGGCTACACAACTATTAATTTATGGACAAGTAGAAGCAGTAAATAAGCAGCGTCACCTAGATTGGTCAATTAAAGCTGAAAGTCATTATGGTTTCGCTAAACAAGTTAACTCGGTACCGTTAATGGCGGTCGAATTTCCAAGTGCAGCAGAAGATTACTCAATCGTATTTGCAGGGGAAGGTGACGACTTATTGCCGGTTGTTATCATGGGTGTACGTCAAGACGAAAACCTATATATCGATGACAAGGGCGATTGGACAGCAAACTATATTCCAGCGTTTGTTCGCCGTTATCCTTTTGTTTTTGCGAGTACTGACGCAGGAAAAACCCTAACGCTCTGTTTAGACGAAGAGTATACGGGATGCAATCAAGAAGGACGTGGTGAACGTCTGTTTGATGCCGATGGCGAGCAAACACATTATCTTGGTAAAGTCCTAGATTTTCTACAGGATTACCAAACGCACTATCAGCGTACACAGGCTTTCTGTAAAAAACTTAATGAGCTTGAACTGTTCGAAGACATGGGGGCGAAATTTACGCTACCGAACGGCGAAGAGCGCACTTTGACTGGTTTCAAAGTGATCAGTAAAGAAAAGCTAAAAGCGCTACCTCAAGATGAACTAATGGCGCTGATGGCGAACGACGGGTTAGAGCTTATCTATACCCATCTCCATTCAATGCGAAATCTAAACAAAGTTTTACAGCGTTTGCCAAGAGAAAAGAATGATACAGACCAGGCGACGACGCTAGAGATAGAAGAAAGTGTGGAAGTTCATTAATACGCGCTTGGTTCGATCAGGTCTAAGCCAAGCAATGAGTACTTACGCTTAAAGCAAATACCGCACAGCTGTAAAGCTGTGCAATTTGCTTTATGCAGGTAGGCGGAATTATACGTTTTAAGGGGCTTTCTACGTGCCAGAAAGTCACATACAGGGTTACAGTTATGGATAATCAACACCTGAACAGAAGTCGAATTTATAATGGTTCTCGCAAGAATAAGTTCGCAAAAGGACGCCTACCTCAGTTGAGCCGTTTATTTGAAGGAATAAATAAAGCGGTTAAACCAACGCAAGATGACTCAGCAAAACTGCATCTAAACACGTTTGCGTTAGAGCAACTCGAGCCACGTCTATTATTATCGGCTGATCCATTAGCGGTACTGGTCGCGGACGCAAATGTGACGTTACAAGTCATAGAAAATGCGGCGAATGAACAGTATATACAGTTAATCAATAATGACGTAAATGGCACAATATTGGGTGAGCGTAAGCTCTCTGACATCGCAGTAGACAGTATTATCACCGTGACAGGCACGAGCGGTGATGAAACTCTGACGATAGACCAATCTTTTCTTGATCTCGGTGAACGTCAATTCGTTCTTCAATTTGATGGTGCTGGCGGTACCGACAAAGTAGCAACAGGTACTGATGTTACAGAAAGCACTTGGCAGATCAGCGGGGAGAACTCTGGGTCCATGGGGACCAATGGAATCGTTGATTTTCTCAATATTGAAGAGCTTGAGGCAACAAACAGTAGTGATTCTCAACATGTCCTTTCCGCAATTAATGACAGCTTCAATTGGAAAATAAGTGGTCAAGGTGAAGGCGTGTTATCCACGTTGGAAGACGTTGCAGGTTCTATATTAAAACAAGCAACAGACGTAGACGTCTCTTTTCGCGGTTTCGATACAATAAGTGGTAGTGGCACGGATTACCTCGATTATAGTGATTATACAAGCGGAGTTTCCGTTGACTTAGAAAATGAAACGACATCTGGTTTTGATAGAGTTACGGGCATCAGCACTTTAATTGGCTCTACCGAGTATGCCGATACCTTTTTTGGTGATAGTAACGATAATCTGTTTGTTGTTGATTTTATAGACGATATTGCTAATAGCGATGGGTCTACAGACAGCGTTGATGGGAATGGTGGTTTTGATAGTGTCCTTTACCGTGATATGGGGACGACAGGAACAGATATCCAGGCCTCTGTTGTTGCTACGGGTGCTGATTTTAAACTGACGCATGGTGACTGGAACAACACGGATAGTCTCTTTACTGCGACAAGCATTACGCTACCCAATACCACAACAACGGATCTTACGATCAGCATAGTGGATGTTGATCTTCTCGCGGCGAAAGGTGGTTCGGGTGATAACTACTTTGATTTCTCTACCGCGGATGTATCGGCTCACTTAGACGGTGGTGCGGGTGCCGATATTCTACTTGGTGGTCTTAAAGACGATATCCTTATTGGTGGCGCTGGCGCAGATAACTTAACTGGCGGTGATGGCAGTGATGAGGTTATCGAAGTTCGAGCGGAAAACTTCGAATTAACCACAAACAAGCTTCGCATTGGTTCAAGTGGCGAAGAAGACATCTTGTTAGAGGTAGAAAGTGTTTACCTTAGAGCGACATCAGAAGATGGCTTAGGCAGAACACTAAATGCTGCGAATGCAGATGATTATCACATTACGTTACAAGGTACGGATTATGACGACACTATAACGGCTTCTGCTTATGGGGATACGTTAATAGGTGGTCTTGGTGCCGATACGATGACTTCGGGTGCTGGAGTCGATACGGTTAAAGAAAGTTTTGCGGGACGTGCGACTATCGCTCTACCTGGAAGTGACTATGAACTCGACTTATCTCAAGGCACCAATGAAAAGTGGCTCTTAGATGTCCCTATAATAACGACGGATAGTGGGTATAAACTCACCATAACGGACACCTTCGGTGACATTATTACTGATGAGATTTCGTGGGATGCGGATGCACGAGATGTCTCCCGCGCAATCGAAAAAGCATTGAATTTGAACTACGGTCAAATGACCGTAACGCAAGACGGCACGGTTTGGCAAATCGAGTTCACTGGCCTTTATTCAGGTCAACAGGTAGCAACTAACATTGTGGCCGAACATGGTGTTTCAGCTTCTATTGATCAACAAGGTAGTAATATTGTTGATACTCTCATTGGCTTTGATGCCAGTGATATTATTTCGATTTCAGGTAGTGAGACTGCGGATATTGTCGATCTTACTGCCTTTGTTGGTCAGTCTGTCATATTCACTTATGGTGGAAGCGACGTCATCCGAGGTGCACAAGGCAGTAATGTCATTGATGCAGGTGACGGCAGCGATACGGTATATGTCAGTGGCAGCACCAACGATACCGTGATAGGTGGTCGTGGTGAAGATATTATCATCGCTGATTTTAGCAGTAATGCGGCGTTGGATTATAATTTTGATTTAGACAACGATCAGTTGGCGATCTCTGATGTCACTGACACCGCCGCGGTTGTGCAACTGTCACTGATCTCTTTAACTGGATTTGAATCGTCATCACTTACTGGTGGCGCGCTTACTGACACTTTTGATGCGAGCGGTTTCTACGGTGTATCTGGAACGACCAGCCTGAGTTTGGTTGAAGGTTGGAATGAAGTCACCGAAACCACGTTACGTATAACCCTTGATGATATTGATAACACCATCTTTGACATAGATGTGGCCACTTCAACAACCCTTGATGAACTGATTGCATTAATTAACGCCACAGACGATAGAGAAACAGGGGCGCTTAGCGCAAGTTATAATCAGGCTTCAGGCAGCGTGTCGCTGTCTGGGTTGAGTTATTTGGGTGTTGCTGGCACTGACCTTTCGTTGCTTGATGTTCTAGGGCTATCTCAAGGAAGCGTTGCTGGTTCTGTTGTTACTGGAATGAGCTTGAGTTTGCTTGCTTCAATGCAAATGACAACCCAAAAAGGTAATGGGGGTAGCGATACCTTTATTGGTTCTGCAGGTATCGATTTCTTTGATATCGATATTGATGATGTTTCGGTCTCCGGTGGCACAGGGTTTGATACCATCTCGGCCACGACGACTTCAGCCTATACTCAGTTTGAGCTACTTGATGATGAATTGGTTTGGAAGGGGACAGACCCTGCGGATTCTGCGTTGACTATATCGACTTCAGTCGATTTAGATAGTGTGGAAAAAGCATCATTAATCGCGGATACAGGTGCCACATTATTAGACGCAAACGCAAGCAGTATGGATGTTATTCTGGACGCTGCGTCAACCAATGCGATGTTAATTGGCAGTTCAGCCAATAATGAATTCCGCATTGATGTTAGCGGCCGTACGGATACTAGTACTGATAAAGTAACGATAACGGTGGATGGTACGGCGGCGACAAACGATGTCGTCTTTTACGGGGGTAGCGACACATTTGATGTGACGGATTTTGATTGGGTAACGATTACTGGCGGTGACTTTTCGTTGGTTAGTGAAAGCAGTGGTGACCTCAATATTATTAATAATACTTCTGTTGTTGGACAAGATATAGAATTTCGTTCAAAAGGTGGAACGATAACCGTTACTGCTTCGTTGAGTACTGACAACCTAACGGGATCGGCTGGTAGTATTACCTTTGACGCTAGACACATCATTATTGATGATGGCGCGACGATTTCAGCCCAAGGTTCGTCACTGACAAATAGTGGCGACATAACGTTAAATGCTTACGATAAACGCAATGATATCGTTGGGCTCGGTTTTTATAATTTAGATCAGCTCAGCGCATCAATAACGGTTAACTCTGCCACGATACAAGGCAAGGATATAATACTGTCTGCACGAGCAGAATCTACTCGAGGTGGAATACCTATCGGTTATAGCGGTGGCCAGATGACCGTTAACTCTGAGAAGCTGAAAACCGAACTAGAGAGTCAAAGCCTTATCGCAGGCTATTCACGCACGGAAGTTGACTCAACGATTACCATCTCTGAAGACGCGATTCTCGATGGAAACAATATTTCGCTTAAAGCACACTCGATTGGCCGAGTGGCATCATCACCTATCTCTGGTGGTTTAGCGATCGCGATAGGCAGCCTGAAATCGACGGCGAATGTTGATATCAAAGGAACAATATTGGCGAAAGGCGACGTGAGTCTTGCCAGCCAAACAGAGAACTATTTGAATGTGTCAGCTGAACCACTTGCTGACATAGAAGGGCTTTCTGCGAGTGTCGCAGTGGGTTTATTGGATTCAAACTCGATAGTACTGGTTGATCATACCGCGAATATTGTAACCGACGGCGATCTTGAGGTTAATGCGAGTACATTTGATTTCACCTATGTTGAAGCATTAAGTGACGCAGGTGGCGAAGGTAAATTGGCCGCAAGTGTTGCCATTCATATTGAAACTGGAGAAACAGTCGCGACACTAGCGGGAACCATACTAGCGAAAGGCAATGTTACTGTCGATGCGACCCAAGCTCAAGCGAACATAAAAGGGAACTCAGGAACCAAAGCTGAGGCTATTGTGGACCGAACGGTCACGATCATCGACAAGTATGTCGATAAGTATAAAAATCAACTCGATAATTCAAAAACATACAGAAAATTCGTCCCATTTGCGGACACCGCATTGAAAAACGATAATGCCATCGCCCCAACCAAATTTACAGCGGGTATTGCACTGGTTTATGCCGACGACACGAACAGAGTTAAATCTCTGATTGGATTGGAAGGACAGGTTAGTGATATTCAAGTGGGCGGGACACTGCAACAACATGCAACAGTAGACACTCGTTTACTTACTGAAGTGAATTCCGTTTCAAGTACCCCATCTCAATTGTCTCAAGCATTGGGTTCTGCTGGAACCTCAGGCGCATTCAAACAGGTGCCATTTGGTGCCGCTGTTTCCGTTACTATTGCGAGCCTAAATAATGATGCGAAGGCCTATATGCAAGGGTCTACTCAGGTTGACGTATTAGACAAAATCACCCTCGATGCTCAGGCACAAAACCTGACAGGGTTGATCAGTTCTGATACCACCTTCAAATATGTCAAACCGACACTTATAACGAATGCGATGATCAATACCGACTACGTTATCAAGAAAGGCGATCTTATTCGTTTTGAAGGTACTCTAGAAAAAGGGAATTATGATTGGCTACAAACTGGAACCGCACTGAAACCGAGTACCGGTTTATTAGGCGCCGTCTACAAATATTTAGGCGACGACATTAACGATCTGCGAATGAATACGGCAGATTTTAGTGACGTAACGTTGTGGGAAAGATTAGGTAATAAATACAACAGCATTCCTAATCAATTGTTTGGTGGTGATTCGAATGTTTATCTTGTTGATAATTCGGTTAAATCCACCGCCGCTGGCGCAAAAGTTTCGCTATCGCTTAATTTCGCTTTATTCGATTCAACGCAATCGTCTGATGCGAGAATTAAAGGTCAGGTACAGGTCAATCAACGTACCGATTTGGAAAACAGTTTTGATACGTTAACGGATCCAGAAGCGAATATTGCGGCGCAATCGATACTTGATAGCGGGTTGGTACTGAGTGCTCGTGATATCGACATGACTTCTAAAACGGTCAATAAATCGTTTGATTATATAGGTAATGCGACGTCCACTTCTTCTGGTCTTCCGCTGATCGAAAAACTGAATAAAGCCAAAGGTGCTACAGACGCCCTAAACGGGGTTGGTGCAAGCGTTTATATAAATAATGTCACTATGAATAGCCACGCGATTATTGAAGATGGTGCTCATGTTTATGCGGACAAATTAGGGCTTAAGTCTGATAGCGAACTATTTGCTATTGGGCTTGGTTACGCGAGTGGTTCCGGTAATGGAACATTAGGTGTTGCTGGTCTTTATATGGGCTACAACCTAAATAGTACATCAGTCGCGCAGATTCAATCAGGCGCGACTATCGATGTCGGAACGCGTTTAGGTAGCGTGGTCTCGGAAGAAAGGCTGAGCGTTGTTGCTAATAACCAGGTTGATCTTATCGCAGTGGCCGGAGCGGTGGCATCAGGCGGCGCTATTGGCGTCGGCGGTTCGGTAATAGTGACTGACGTGACGAAACAAACGCTAGCGCTTATCGGAACACAAGGTGACAATGTCACTATTGAGGGTAATGTTAACGTTAATGGTGATGCACGAGTTGGAGCCGATAGTGATGGCGTTATTATTGGTGCGGCTGTAAGTGCCGCTTCCGCAACCGGTAAAGTTACCCCATCAGGCCAAACAGAACCTCCAGTCGAAAATAGTTCATATGGCATCAGTATCTCTGGTGCGTTCATTTTTAATACCGTTAATAGCACGACGTCATCTGGCCTATATAACATAGCCAGCTTTAATGCGGATACGCTTAAACTGTCAGCAAACGAGCGAAGCGGTGTTTATGCATTCCCTATCGCTTATGCAAGCTCCTCGGCACAAAAATTTGCGCTAGCCGCGGCCGGGATCGGTCTTAGAAATGATGCAACCTTTATAGTCAGTGCCGGTATTTCAAGGGCAACGAATGTAACGCTCGATCAGCTAACGGTCGAGGCAATAAACAGTAGCACCGTTGTGACAGTTTCGGCGGCCGTCGCTATGTCAGGGTTAGCAGAAACCTCGGCTGGTACCACGAGTAGTATTGCGCTTGCAGGTAATGTGTCGATTAATAATGTGACATCGGACGTGGACGCGTTCTTGATAGATGTTATAGACATGCAGGTTGCGGGTAAAAATGACGCTGGCTTCGCAGTTGATATTGAAGCGAAAGATAAGTCAGAAATTTATGCGGTTGCGTTAGGTGTTGCGTATGCGGGAAATGGCGCTGTTGGCGTGACTTACGCGGAAAATAATATCAATAGCAATGTTGATGCGCTTATCAGCAATACCGATCTGACGAGTGCCACAGGGAAGGTCAGTCATCAGGCAAATAGCAACGCAGACATTGTCTCCATTGCTCTAGGTGCAGCGGTGACCAAAGAAACCTCTCCAGGTTTTGATAGCAAGCTTGGCATTTCAGTTGCCGCTGCTATAAGCATGAATAAAGTTCGCATGAATACGCGAGCTAAGATAGAAAACAATAGCACCATTACATTACCAACCCATGATTTAGATACATCGCGTTTGGATGTAAAAGCCAACAATGATACGGATATTGTCGGCGTCGTCGTTGCCGCTTCCGTTGGTATACAAAGTGGCGGAACCAACACGATTTCATTCACTGGCGCTGGCGCGAGTGTCACCAATGAAGTGTATGGCGATACCGAAGCGAAGATCGATGGCTCTACTGTTAATCAAACATCAACAACAGCAGGTAAATCGTCGGGCACGATTGGTACTTTTGTTCAATCCGATGCAACGGGAGATATCGTTGCTACGGTTGTTTCCGCAAGTGTCGCTTACGCGAGTTCCACAACTGGCACTGGTGTTTCTGGTTCGATTGGTGTCGCGTTAGCCGAGAATAATATTGGTGGAGACCCAGACAACAGCAACAAGGCAAATACCGTTAGTGCACTGATTAATAACTCAGATATCAATATCAGTGGGGTGGTGAATACCCATGCTGAAAGTGCTCAGGATATATCGTCAACGGTGGTTGCTGCTTCAGTTGCAATCGCACAATCAACATCAGGCAGCGCGGGTGCGTTAAGTGGTGTGGGTGCTTCAACAACCAATAATATCGTTGTGGACGTCAATTCAGGCATCACAGCGAATGTCGCGAACAAGTCTATTTTAGCCGATTCATTAAGTGTCATAGCAAAAGATAAATCAGTCATCAGTACTTCGGTGGTCGGTGCGTCTGTGGCTGGTGCGTATTCGCCATCGTCATCCGCTGGCACACTAAGTATCGGGGTTTCACTCGCTGAAAATAATGTAACAACCAACGTCTCCGCTCTTGTTAGCGGTGCATCTGTTGGTTCACAAGCTCGCCGTATTGGCGCGGTGAATTTAGTCGCAGCTTCACAGGCAGCGATAACGGCGACCTCAGTTGCGGCATCAATAGCGGCAAGTTACAGCACATCGGGTTCCATTTCGATCAGTGGTGGTGGTGCAAATTCTATCAACACCGTTAAAGGTTCGACATCCGCGAAAATTAAAGGCAGCACCATTCATAGTGATTCTTCTGTGGGTGTAACGGCAACAAATATTTCAACAGTCGATGCTACGGTTGTGGCTATTGCGGTTGCTGGTGCGGGCGGTAATGGCGGTGGTGTGGGTCTATCTATTGGCGCTGCTGTTGCAGAGAATAGCATTGGTATGAGTGGTGCACGTGTATTGATTGATGCTTCTATTGAAGATTCATCTGTCGATACAACGTCAACTATTACTTTGTTAGCCGATGCAGGGATGACTATTAATGCTGGTGTGGGTGCAGGGTCGCTTGCTATAGCAGGTGGTTCTGGCGGTGGTCTTGCCGGTGCGGGTTCGGGGGTCAGCGCAACCAATGATATTTATTCATCGGTAAATAGTTTCATCGACAATTCAACTGACTCGACAAAACAGATCAAGACCAGTTCGCTGACCATAACGGCAAATAGTGCCTCGTCGATTACCGCGGATGCTGGAGCGGCGTCTTTAGCCGCTGGTTTTGGTTCTGGTGGCGGGATTACGGGTTCAATTGGCGTGGCGTTAGCGCGTAACAGGATTGATAGTAATAACAATGCTTATGTTAAGAATGCAACGTTGGAGTTGGGCAGCTCAACGCTTGATATTAACAGCACGACAAACAACACCATTACAGCAATATCAGTGGCGGCATCAATAGGTATTGCTGTTGGTAGCGGTGGTGGAATTTCATTGTCAGGTGCTGGTGCAGATTCAAATAATCAGATCTTTGGCGATACCTTAGCGTATCTAGATGGCGTTAATCTGCTTAACGTTGGCAGTATCGATGCTGATGCAACGAATACTTCTACAATAACCGCAACGGTTGTTGCGGTTGCCGTTTCCGGAGCGGGTGGGTCTGGTGGAGGCGCTGGTCTCGCTATTGGCGCAGCCTTATCCGCAAATGATATTGGTTCATCTAGTGACCGTTTGATGGTGAAAAGCTATGTGGAAAACAGCGCGATAAACGCAACGGGCGCTATCGATCTAACCGCACTAGGTAACTTGACTATTACCGCGGGTGTTGGTGCTGGCGGTGTCGCTATTGCGGGGGGAAGCGGCGGCGGTCTGGCAGGCGCAGGAAGTGGCGTCAATACGACGAACAAGGTTTATGCTGATGTCGAAAGTTACATCGATAATCTAGCTAATGTCAGTAAAGCGATTACGGCATCGAGTATTACTTTAAATTCTTCCAATACGTCGACTATTACCGCGGATGCAGGTGCGGCTTCACTTGGCGCTAGCTTTGGTGCAGGTGGTGGTCTATCGGTAACCATTGGTGTGGCGTTAGCAAGAAACACGATTGATGTGGATACTAAATCTTATATCGCGAATGCAGATGCAGTGAATACGGGGACAGGCGCCGTTGATCTCAACGCGACAACGAATAGTACGATTACTGCGACGTCTGTCGCTGCGTCATTAGCCATTGCTGCTGGTGCAGGAGGAG
This sequence comes from Vibrio sp. DW001, assembly GCF_029016285.1. Classification (NCBI taxonomy): domain Bacteria; kingdom Pseudomonadati; phylum Pseudomonadota; class Gammaproteobacteria; order Vibrionales; family Vibrionaceae; genus Vibrio; species Vibrio sp. DW001. The sequence goes on from NZ_CP091976.1 coordinate 1,571,871, forward strand.
GTGCTTCGATTTCGGGTGCGGGCGCTGATTCAAATAATATAATCAAAGGCGAAACAGCGGCATACCTTGACGGTGTTTCTCTTATCAACGTCGGAAATGTGGATGCCGATGCGAGTAATACATCGACGATCACGGCAACAGTGGCAGCCGTTGCTGCTTCTGGGGCTGGTGGGGCAGGTGGCGGTGTTGGGCTTGCAATTGGTGCATCGGTTTCAGCCAATGACATTGGTGAATCAGCCGATCGTTTAGCGGTTAAAAGCTATGTTAAAGACAGTGCGATTAATGCAACAGGGGCCGTTAGGTTAACGACTGTTGGCAACCTAACCATTAACGCAGGTGTTGGTGCCGGTGGTGCTGCGATTTCTGGCGGGGCTGGAGGCGGAATTTCTGGTGCGGGTAGTGGTGTTAATACGACGAATACCGTGTATGCCGATGTAGCAAGTTTTATTGATAACCAAAACGGTATAAATAAAGTGATAACCGCATCGAACTTTGTTTTGAACTCGTCGAATACGTCGAAGATTACAGCCGATGCGGGCGCGGCGTCCTTAGGTGGTAGTTTTGGTGCAGGTGGCGGTGTTTCAGTTACTATTGGTGTCGCGCTCGCTCGCAACACGATTGACGTGGATACCAAGTCTTATATTGCTAACGCGAACTCGGTTAGCACCGGTACCGGTATCGTAGACCTTGATGCAGTGACCAACAATACGATTACCGCGACCTCCATTGCTGCCTCATTAGCGCTTGCTGGTGGTGCAGGCGGCGGTGCCTCGATTTCAGGCGCGGGTGCGGATTCGAATAATATCGTTAGAGGTGAAACAGCAACGTATCTGGACAATGTGTTCCTACTGAATGTGGGCACTGTTGATGCGGATGCAAGTAATATCTCTACAATAACCGCTACGGTTGCCGCTATTGCCGCCTCTGGTGCGGGTGGCGCGGGTGGGGGTGTTGGACTGGCTATCGGTGCAGCCGTTTCTTCCAATGATATTGGTTCATCAAGCGACCGTTTGACGGTTAATAGCTACATTAAAAATAGTGCTATAAATGCATCAGGTACCATTGGGCTAGACACGGTTGGTAATCTAACCGTCAATGCGACGGTTCTAGCGGGTGGCGTTGCGATTGCTGGTGGTGCTGGTGGCGGTTTAGCGGCGGCGGGTAGTGGTGTTAATACGACGAACACCGTGTATGCCGATGTCGCAAGTTATATCAACAACGCGTTAAACAGTAACCAATCTATTTCAGCCGCAAACCTTACATTAAGTTCATCAAACATCTCTACGATTACCGCGCTAGCAGGTGCTGCTTCTCTAGGTGGTGCTTTTGGTGCTGGCGGTGGTGCCACGGTGACTATTGGTGTGGCGTTGGCCCGCAATACGATCGACGTGGATACCAAGTCTTATATTGCTAACGCGAACGCGGTTAATTCCGGGTCTGGTGTTGTCGACATTGATGCGATTACGAATAATACGATTAAAGCAACCTCATTTGCGGCGTCGTTAGCCCTTGCGGGTGGCGCGGGTGGTGGCTTGGCAGTCTCTGGAGCTGGAGCCGATTCTAATAATATTATCAAAGGCGAAACCGCGACGTACTTGCAAAATAGCTCGCTTACTCAAGCAGGTATCGTTTCATTAAATGCACAAAATATTTCGAAGATTACAACGACAGTCGCGGCAGTAGCTGTAGCTGGCGCGGGTGGCGCGGGTGGTGGCATTGGTGTATCAATCGGTGCGGGTGTGTCACACAATGAGATAGGAACGTCTAGCGATAGATTAAAGGTTCTTTCTTATGTAGAAAATAGTGCAATCAATGCAAGTGGATCACTGAGTCTTGACGCGTTAGCGAATATGACTATCAGAGCGGAAGTCATCGCGGTGAGTTTGGCTGTTGCGATTGGCGGTGTTGGTGGTGCTGCTGGCGCAGGGTCAGGTGTCAGTGCAACCAACGAGATATACGGCCTAGCGAGTAGTTATATAGATAATACTGGCGGCAGTAAAACAGTGACGGCAAGCAGTGTTAACGTGACAAGCCGCAGTACATCAAGTATTACGGCGACGCTCGTTTCTGCGTCATTAGGTATCGCCGCTGGTGGTGTTGGAGGTCTAAGTATTTCCGTGGGTATCTCACTTGCGAACAATACTATTGATATGAATAACTCGGCTTACCTAAAAGGCATCTCATCAATTGGTAGCACGGGTGCATTAACACTTTCAGCAACAACTCGAAGTAATATTGATGCTATTTCGGTAGCAGCAAGCTCAGCACTTTCTGGTGGAGGCGTTGGAGGCGTTAGTATCAGTGGTGCAGGTGCTAGCGCATCGAACGATATTTTTGGCACAACTCAAGCCTTTATCGAAAATACACAAGTCAGCGGTGCCTCTTCAGTGTCAGTGACGGCATCGGATACATCAGACATTGACGCGACTGTTGTAGCAGGATCTCTTGCTGGTGCTGGTGGAGGCGCAGGTGCTGGTGGAGGCGCAGGTGGTATTGGGGTAGCGCTTGGTGCTGCCTTTGCTTACAACAATATTGGTAGCAGCAGCAAACGCCAATCAGTTAATGCGTATGTGAAAAACAGCGGAATAAACGCCACTGGATCGCTTACCTTGTTAGCCACAGGGAATATGACCATAGATTCTGTTGTTGTGGCCGCGAGTGCAGCAGTGACAGGCGGAGGTGTTGGTGGTATTTCAGGAGCAGGCGCTGGAGTCAATACAACCAATACGGTCTATAACGAAATCAATACCTATATCGACAACACATCGGCTAGTAGTAAATCTATTAATGTAGGTAGCTTAACGCTAACCAGCAACAATACCTCTAAAATCAATGCGGATGCTGTTGGCGCCGCGCTTGCGGCTGCTTTTGGTGGCGTCGGTGGTATATCAGTCTCAGTAGGGGTTTCGCTTGCACGTAATACGATTGATAGCAATACGAACAGTTATATTAATCGTGTTAACCAGTTAAACAGCGGCGCTGTACAACTGACGGCAAATGCAAGTAACACGATAAAAGCGACATCTTCTGCAGCCTCGCTTGCAGCAGCAGGAGGCGGACTGGGTGGGGTTGCCATCAGTGGTGCAGGAGCGGAATCTTCAAACAGAGTCTATGGAGACACTAAAGCCTATATTGCAAACAGTCGATTAGGGTCGTCTCTTAATAAAGTGGGCTTGGTGGATGTTAAAGCAAAAAATATCTCTAATATAAACGCAACGGTTGTCGCCGCCTCGGCAGCCGGTGCCGGTGGCGGAGGTGGTGGTGTCGCGGTATCAATTGGTGCTTCAATTGCCCAAAACGATATAGGCTCTTCTAGTGATCGCCTACGGGTAGCAAGTTATATAGACAATAGTCAATTGTATTCTAGCGGTACATTAAACGTGGATTCCCGCGCACAAATGATCATTAAAGCAAATCTTGTGGCGGCAAGTGTTGCGGTAGCTGGTGGTGCCATTGGGATTAGTGGTTCAGGTGCCGGGGTTGGTGTAACGAATAACATCTATGCTGATTTAGATAGTTACATTGAAGATAGCGCGACTATCTTGGCTTCAGGCATTACCGTTAAATCTTACAGCGCTTCAGATATTGATGCATTGGCTGTTGCTGCTTCGGTGGCCGCGAGTTTGGCTCCAATTAGTATTGCTGTGTCTATCGCAGCTTCTGAGATCAACAATAATGTGGATATCAGTATAGATAGTGATGTTCGCAATTCTACCCTAACCAGTATGGGTAATTTTGCCGTTCTCGCTCAAACCAATGACGATGTTTACGCGGAAGGTTATGCAACCTCCATTGCCGCAGGTATTGGTTTTGCTGGGGCCGGAGTTATCGTTGATAGCCGAGTGGTGGGCAATGTTAACGCAGGCATTACCGACTCATCTATTACGGTATATGGTACGGGTTCGGTCAAATCTATCGCAAATTCCACGCAAAGAACCGATGCGTATGGTATTGCTGCAGGCTTCATTGCTGCAGGTGTGGTTATTGCGGATCTCGAAGCTTATATCAATAGCACTGTTGATTTTAATGACGTGATATATAACGGTTATGACTTACTTCTTTCGGCATATGGGACAGAAAATAACTATGCAAACGCGGTAGCGGGTAGTGGTGGCGTATTAGCGGGTGCAGGTGTAGGAGCCAAAACACTCAGCACAAGCAATACGAAGGTTAATGTCAGTGATGAAACCGATATTACGCTTGGCGTGTTAGGTGGCACAGGTATCCTAGACGCGAAAGCAGAACACGTTGCCCGTTTTGATGCCAAGATTGTCGCCGCGTCGGGTGGTTTGTTATCTGGCTCAGGTGCTGAACTTGACCACCTTATTACTTCCGATGTGATGGTTAACTTAGGTGATAACGGACACAGTGATAATCTTTTGATTAACGCTAAAGACATCAATATTGTCGCGCTTAATCAAATCAAGAAAGATCAAGGCGGTTATATCAACGCCCTTGCGATTGGTCTAGCGAGTGCCGCAGGCGCAGATAGCCGTACGATTCTCGATATAGAGACCGCTATTAATGTGGCGAATAATGCCGTTATTAATGCGACAAGCGATGATGAGACTCATGGCATTTCACTGAATGCTCTGAATGTACTTAATATTACAGACAAGGTTATTCTTAATGCCTCCGGTGCGTTAGCTTCGACTGGAGCAACGGTCATCGTGAAAGATAATCAGCTATTAGCTAAGGTACGCATTGGCAATAACGCGGTCCTTACCAGCAGTGGGGATGTTCAAATTTCAGCGCGTGGTAAAGGCACGGTGGTGACGTCAGTAGAAGCCGATTCAAGCGGTGCTGTTTCGGTGACGATAACTAAATCGGTTGCAAATATTACCCCTGATAATCAGGTGGTATTTGAGAACAATGCGAAAGTTACTGCGTACGGAAATATGAATGTATCCGTTGGTACCGATACCGATTTCAATAGAGATGCTTATAAAATCCATGCGCTTATCGATGCGTTTGCAGACAGTGCGATTCCTGTCGATGACGCGACAGCCGGTGCAACACTACTGCAAAATAATACCATTACGGTTAATAACGGCGCGCACTTAAAAACCGCAAGGCAGATGAATCTGCATGCTGAGCGATTTGGTTTTGCCAATATGGATGCTCAGACCAAAACGGTAAACTGGGCGTCAGAGCTTGGTGGCACAGCGGATCTAGGCGGTGATGTAACAACAGGTGCTTCAGGTGTAGTGACAAACTACGGTACCTTGGAAACCGGTATACGCCGTGAGCAATGGGTGACATTTGATTCCCTTAACGATGATGGCTCCGTCAACGGCTACTCAGCCTCAGATGGTGTTACTTTTAGTAGCAGTATTTCTGCTCTGAGTTCTTCATTGTTTGACAGCCTCGATGATGCAGAAGAGCAACTGAATATTTTCAATGACGGCAATGCGGCAGATACCGATATAGAAGCCTTCTACAAATCAGAGATAACGCGTTTACAAGGGCTACTTTTGGCAGAAGGTTTGCTAGAAGAAGTTAAGCCGGGTGTATTCGTACAAAATCAGGTGAATACGCCGATTATCACTGTAAATGATATTTACGCGGAAGCAGGTCGGATTGATGTTCGCTCCGATTCTTTTAGTAACCTTGGAACAGTAACGACACCAAGCGATGCGTCTGTTTCGATATTGAATCATACGACGGCATCACTTGTGATTAATAAGATCACGATACCTCAGGAAAACGGGGGGTCGTACCTTAACGGTGAGCGTTTAAGTGCTGATCCAGTATTCACGCCAACAATCAGTGTCATCAACGATGTTGATTTGGATCTAGCAAAAGCGGAGTTGGCGCTTCGCTTCCCTGGCAACGACACACCGATCCTCGTGTGGCCTTCTATTTCTATCATTGGTGAAATCACTAACCGTTCAGGAAGCCTTACGCTAAAAAGCTTGAGTGGTGCTATTCCTCCAAGTGGTATACCAGTGCTAGGCAGTGGTGATATCACCATTCAAGCTGACATTGATGTTGATAGTCAGATAGTGGTGACCAAAGGTACATTGGTGGTTAGTTTGCCTCCGGGTTCTACCTACTCTGTTGATGGTTCTGAATATGCTAAGTGGAATAATGCAATAGGTAATAACGGGTTAGGGGTGGCAAATAGTACGGTAATTGATGATCAGATTAATAGAGATATCGTTGGACCAAGTATTTACGCGAATAATATTTCTATTGACGCTGAATACATCAATATCAACGGTAAGATCCAAAGTGGCAAAGAGATCTTCGACCTCACTATTACGTCGGCAATGCAGGACACGATGGATGGTTGGCGTGAGGCCGGTCGAACAGGATTGATCAGACTCGACGCGGGTAATGAAGATTTCTCGGTCTTTTATGATGCGAGTAATGACCAAATAGTGGTCGGTGACATGCGTGTCAGCGGCGGTTATATCAAACTGGAAGGACACATCCTAAATACCAATAGTAATTCAAAGATAGAATTGCTAGGTGGGTATGCCACAATCAACGTGACCAATGAGACCGAGCTGGGAATTAAGATATTAGGCTTGGACGCATCTCAACGAGGTGAAGGAACGCTGATTATTAGAGATAAAGCAAAAGGCACCAGCGCAAACCCTCTTGAGACCATCTATAAAAAAGATGAAAACGGTGTTCGCATTATTAGTGCAAGTGGCAGCTCTGCGGGTAGCAACGACATGACCTATACACCGAAAGAAGGGTGGAGGTATTCATGGGCAATGGGACAAGAGAGCTTTGAGCGTATATATACGACGAAAGGTACCTCTTCATGGTTAGGAATTGACGCGTTTGCTGCGGACCCTGCTACTGTCTCATTCTCAGGTACACCAGAGAAGATAGGTACGCCGCAGTTACGTGGTGAGGGTGCCTATTTTGAATATGCCCCTGGTTCATCATCTGACGAATATATTCCCGGTTATTCACAGATAACGTTAAGCGAAGAAGTGTCGTTGGTTAAGAAATGGACGACAAGCACATGGTACGGTAAGAAAACGTATTATTCTAAATTTGTAAAAGAGTCGAAGGTTCGTGATGTTTACACCCATTCACTGAAAGCAGATTATGGACTTAACATCAAGTTTACCGGTAATGATGCTGGGGAAGTGAACATAACCTCAAACAATGGCGGCGATGTCATCATTCAAGGCAGTATCAGTAATGAAACTGGAACGACAACAATCGATACCAATGCATCCATTACCAACGTCAGCAGAGGCAGCGTTGGCGGTAAAACCATTATCCTTGAGGCAAGAGATATTGGTGGCGTTCCGGTTGTTAATGTCGATGGCAGCTATGACGCGGCATCGATGGCATTACTACTGAACCTTTCCAACGTGTCGAACGCAAGTATTTCAGCACGTACAAACGGTGGCTTAATTAATATCGCAGAAATTGATGGCCCACTAGTGGTGAACAACATCACTTCCGCTTCCAACAGCGATATCTTAAGAGACTCTGGCGGTAAAGTGTTCTTGTCGGCTGTTGGTGGTATACAAGGCGCCGCCGGAACCAGTGCGGTTGTTCGTGGCGGCATTATCAATATTAATTCAGAAGGGCATGTCGGTAGTGCAACTCAAGCTTTAAATATAGACGGTGGTATTGCGAATAAAGATTATCTTGCTATTACGGCGGTTAACGATGTTTTCATTAGTGAAACAGATGGTGATTTGCGTTTGAAATCCATCAGTAGTGGTGCAGGTGATGTGACGGTTACCGTTGCCCACGGCTCATTGATTGATGCGAATACAACGGCTATCCGTGATGAACGAACCTACGAAGAACTGAGTACAGGTGTGTGGGAGAGTTTGGGTCTGATTGGCGGTAGTGACGCTGCTCAGAAAAAAATCGACGATGTTATTGATGCCTATTCTTCTGCTCGAGAACGTGAATACAAAGCGTACTGGGATGTCGTAAATACGCAATCTGACGGGGTCTACGATTCTACTGTGAATGCGACCATCTCCGCAGGTGAAACGGCCTATTATAGTGATTACTACCGCCAACTTGGTGAAGACCAAGGCAAGAGCGGCGCGGCGTTAGATACCTTTGTTGATGATGCGATTCAAACGCTAAATAATAAACGAAATGCGGAATACCATTCCTTACACGCGACCTACGGTGGGGAAGCATTCGACCCAGACTACTCTTATGACCTTTCACCGCAAGAAATTGCAGATCTAACAGGCAGCGTGCATGTTTGGACAGAAGACGAATTGCTTAACCTTATCAGTGGTAGTTTGCTCAAACCGATCACAGATACGCAAGCCACAATCGAAGATGAAAATATAAACGCAGCAGGAAAAATCACGATAGTGACCTCTGAAAATATAGGTTCAGCCGAAGGCAGTGTTGAGATAGTGCTTGATGGTGATTACACGGATGAAGAACGTGTGCAATTGGCCGCAGCGGAACGAAATGACGTTTACTTTGTTTTCCAAGAACGTGTCGATGTTGTCGTTAACGTTGTCGATGAATCAACGGGTGATGCTTTGGTTCGCAGTAGTGGTAGTTGGGAAGCGGACGGTTTTGTTGCCGGAATGCAGATTCGCATCGCCGGTAACAGTGCTGCTGCGAATGATGAAGGTAGTTTCTATGAAATCGCTTCGGTAACCGCGAACAAATTAACGCTAACGACAACAGACTTAAACGTTGAAATTTCGGTGAATATGAATGTAGCGGCAATCAGTGGTAGCCCACTGTTTACCACCTTTATTAATACCAATAATCAAAACTGGGAAAATGTAGGCCTTACAGAACAAGGGTTTGTTGAAACGAATGGTAAGTTTTATCAAATTCAACGCATTGCAGGCCGAGTGATAGACCTTAAGAAGGTATCAAGCGACGTTGCCGTTGGTGCATCAATTATTAGCAGTTCTGTTTATCGTATTGCTCAACTTGACAAGGTCATTATTGATCAACGTGAAGATGTCGATGTTCTTGCTTACGGAACGGTGAATGTTTCGGCCGTGGGCAATCTGTACTTAGGTTCAAACCAAACGTTAAATGTTGAGCATGCCTCCGGTGATAATGTACGAATCAAGAGTAAGGCGTCTCTTGTTGATTCCTCAGGATCAGCTGCGGCGGTTTCTGCTTCGTCGAGTTTGATTCTTGAAGCGGGTCAGGGGGCGATTGGTTCAAGTGCCGCTCGATTTACCATTGACACAGGAGCCGATGCATCGTTCACGGCCCGTGCTAGGGTCGCTATTTTTGTCACCGAGGTAAACTCAGATATCAATGTTGCCACCATTTATGCAAGAGAAGGGGTGGTTGACCTTCTTGCTAATAGCGGTTCAATCGTTGATGACTTTGATCATCCTTATGAAAACATACGAGCGAACAGCATCGTACTGACTGCAATGGCCGGTAGCATAGGTGAGGCAGGTAATTACCTCGACATCAACCTAACCGGCGGTACGATTACGGCTAATGCACTAAACAACATTGGTTTAAATGAAACTGAACTCGCTATGAACGTTGACCATATTGAATCAACGCTCGGTAATGTTGATCTGCAAGCGCATATGGGGATTTTAGATGCCGTAGCGGACAGCATTGATTCCGGTGAAGTAGCGGATATTGTTGGTGCAAGTATCAATCTTATCTCACGTTTCGATACCGTTGGTGCGATAGCCGCAGATATTGAACTGGATACGGGGTCTCAGGCAGGTCAAAACCTAACCATATCGAGTGCTAAAAATAGCCATGTGATTGAAGCAGTTGGTGACCTGTATCTTAATCAGGTATCAACAGGCAGTACGTCGATAGCATTTATTGCTGCGCCGAGCGGACGTATTTTGAATGATAGCTTGTCGGGAGATAATGTCATTTCTGGTAAGACGTTTTTATTTGCGTCACAAGATATTGGTTCAGCGAGCAAAGCACTTTCCACCAAAGTGGGTAATATCCAAGGCCAGTCAACAGCGGGTAGCACCTATGTGACCAACACTGGGGCATTAGGGGTTGGGGGCGTTGTTGCCGGTCTAGACCAAGGTTTATTGGCGGGGGGGAGCGTGACACTGATTACGCGTAGTCCGTTGACTATAATTGAAAATATTTTTGCCAAGGGAGATATTGACCTTACCTCAACCGACAATTCAGCTGATGATAATATTGTGGTCAACAGCGGCATTACATTGACGTCTACCCAAGGCAGTATTAACGTCAACTCAGGTGATGGATTCTTGCTCAATAGCGACGCGCAACTTGATGCCGCTCTAGATATTGCTATTCAGGTTGACAGTGGAGACACCGGTAACAGTGACAGCATAGGTGCTGTCGTTGATGTTCGAGGTCTGATTGTGTCGGGTAATAGCATTACCATTAATGGTAATGACGACGATGATCAAATTATGGTTACGGGCACACTGATGTCCGAAACCATCGTGGTTGATACGGACGACGGTAAAGATAAAATTGAGCTTGCAGGGACACTGCAAGCGCAACTCGTGGTTATTAATGCTGGAGCGCAAGATGATGAGATATCGCTTATCGGAACCGTTTTAGCACAAACCGTTGGTATTAATGGTGGTGACGGGGAAGATAGAATACTAATAGATGTTGTTCAGATCGACGGCGATGTCACCGTGAAAGGCGGCAACGACAACGATATTCTGACTGTAAATGAGTTGCACACACGCAGCGGTAAGTTGCTGTTGGACGGCGAAAGCGGAACCGATCGTTACACCATTAACCGTACAGGCGCAGATGCTGGCTATATCATTGATGTAGAAGATTCTGGTAGCGAAGCGTCTGGTGCGGACACATTGACGATTAACGGGACCTCCGCTGAGGATACGTTCTTGCTGCGAGCCAACTTCGTTGCTGCTATGCACAGCGACGGTAATGGTGGTTACAGCAATACAGTAGAGCGTGTAAATTACGACAGAAATATCAATGCTCGTTTAACCATTAATGGTCATCAAGGTGCGGATAGTTTTATTAGTGACGACACGAGCTCAATTACAACGTTAGATGGTGGTGCAGGTGCGGATAACTTCCAGATTGGTCAGTTATTTGGTATTGACCGCCAATCGTCACTCGGCGCGGTAGCGGCCGGTGATGAGATTGAAACAGTTGAAACCACTTTAGGCTTCTTAAGCCGTGGTAATAGCCTACCAATGGTTATCTACGGTGGTGATGGCCACGACAACATCAAAGTTTACTCGAACAAAGCCATCACTAAGCTTTATGGTGAAGATGGCGATGACAGCTTTATTGTTAGAGCGTTCTTGATTAAAGACAGCGGCCTAAGTAATAACAGCGTTGACGTAGAATTGTTTGGTGGTGATGGTGCCGATACGATTGAATACAGTATTAACTCTGCACTGAAAATTGATGGTGGTGCTGGTACGGATTCTGTCATTGTTCTTGGTACAGAAGCGGACGACAGCTTTATGATCACCAAAGACGGTATCTTTGGCGCAGGGTTGAATGTTGGATTCCAAGGGGTTGAACTGGCTGAGGTGGATGGGCTAGAAGGAAATGACACCTTCTATATCTTGAGCACCAGTAATAAAGTGGAAACCACGATTATTGGCGGACTGGGTGCCGATACTTTTAACATCGCGAGTGATGTAGTGAACCCAATCGTCTCGTATTCTGTAGAAGGTCGCAGCAGCTTTATCAACCACAGTGTCGAGAGTGATGATGATGCTTACAATGATATCTTCGTCAATGGTGTGTCACTTAATGTCGCGAGCCAAAGTAATGGTGCCGTAACGGTTGATACTGGTGGCGCTATGTTGCTAGATGAAGATGGTTTGACCGATAGCTATGATATCGGTATTGGTATTCCGAGCGCGGATGTCTTGGCGGGAACGGTTGCCTACATTACGGTTTCTGCAGCAAGATCGTCCAGCAGTGATGAAGAGAAAACGGCTAATGAAGCCGCGAGTGTCTTGGTTTCAACTAACAATGTGGACTTTTATGAGTCACTAGTACTTACCTATACTCAGGGTTTAAATTGGGATGCAAATACACCAATTTTTGTGAAAGCGATAGACGACATCGGCGCAGAAGGTCAACGTCAATATGTGATTAATCACAGCATAAGAAGTGATAATCCGGCGTTTGACGGCCTTGATATCAACAACGTTGAACTGACTGTTAATGACAATGATCAAGCGGACATTATCTTAACCAAAAACGGCTCTACAACCTTGGCTGAAGGGGGTAAAGAGGAGACATTCAATGTTCGCCTTGCAACCATGCCGGAACTGGGTGAGGAGGTCACGATTAATGTCAACGAGCTGGTGCCTACCGATGGATCGAGTCAATTAACCATTACAGGACCCGCGCTTGTATTTACGCAGGCTAACTGGGATAAGGCGATAGAGTTTACTGTCGTCGCTACCGATGACAGTGACGTAGAAAATGTGTATCAAGCCAGTGTCGTGTTAAGTGGGACGAGTAACCTGACAGGTACTGACTATGACGTTGTTGCCGATACAGAACTGGATCTATTTGTTCTCGATAACGACACGGGTTCCGTTATCGTTACGCCGAGCAACGGTACGACCCTAGTGAGCCAAACAGCACAGGACGATTATTCACTTGTGTTGAGTAAGAAGCCAACGGCCCCCGTTACCGTTAGCTTATTAAATGATGGGCAAACGCTATTCAGTAGCAGTGACACACGCTTTAACGCGACAGATAATACCGTTACATTTGGTATCAATGATGGCGATTGGAATAAAGCGATTGTTATGGAATTGTCGGTTAACCCAGATTATCAAGATGACAGCAATCAACCCGTACAGAAAGCGACGCTTCAACCGCATACACTTAATAACATTCGTGGAAAACTGATCATTGAAGGTGGAGTCCCAGAAGGGAAAGCTCGTACTCTATCAACGGCCGTGATCTTGCCAACGGAACTCGATGGTCCTTTGCCAATCATTGATATCACCCTAAATGAAAACGAAATGACCGATACGCTTAATGTCTTTAACGACGGCAGCGTAGAAAACGATATTGGTCTGTTATCCGATACCGCCATTACGGGGTTAGGAATGACCGCCGGTAACGGTATCGAATACCACGATATAGAAGTGGTTGAGCTGCTACTTGGTTCGGGTAATGATGACATCACCGTTTCGAATACCGCAGAAGGTGCCATTACGCTCATCCATGGTGGCGGTGGTGATGACACCATGAGTGTCACAGGTAGTGATAGCGAAGGTGTTCTCATACTATTGGGTGATTCTGTTCAAGACGGTTCCACTTACAACGCGACCTCGTTGGCGAAAACCGCTAACGGTCGTGAATATAAAGTCGCTGGCAACGACACGATTGATGCCTCAGGAGCTGGAGGTTCCGTTGTTATTTATGGTGGCCTAGGTGACGATTCACTGACAGGCAGTAATTTTGGTGACCATATCGCGGGTGGTTCAGGTAATGATGAGATATTCGGCTTGGCTGGTGATGACCATATCTACGGTGACGCAGGATTCAACTTTGATACAAGTACACGCCTAGACTTATCGACTCAAGTATTGGAAGTGGTGCTAGATGCTGACAGTGCCAACGATAACCTTGATACCTCTGACTCACTTCTTGTCGGTAACGACACGATAGATGGTGGCAGTGACAATGATATTATCTTTGGTGATAAAGGAACGATTGTACAGTTTACGGGTACCAACCGAATCTTGAATACTGATATAGATTCTGCCGTCAGAATGACCAACAGCGGTCGAGTATTAGGTGGAGAAGACATCGTCCGTGGTAACAGTGGTGATGACATTATCTTTGGTGGTGTGGCTAGCGACCGTTTATATGGTGGTAACTCGACATCCGGCAATAATATCACTGGTTCTGATAAAGACATTATCCTTGGTGACCTTGGTCAGGTGAACATCACGAATGGTAAAGCGGTTCAGGTCTTTACAACCAATAAAAATATTGGCTCTGGAGATAGTATTCAAGGTAATCAGGATAATGACATTATTCTGGCAGGGTATGGTAATGACGACGTACAGGGTAACAACGGCGACGATAGTATTATCGGCGACAATGGCCAGATAACCTTGATTAACGGCGTGCGTTCCGTACTGTTTAGTACCGATACCACCAATGCAACAGGTGGCGATGATGTTATTTCACTTGGCAACGGCAACGACCAAGCCATTGCGGGTGTTGGCAATGATACGGTGACCAATCGCTCTGGTGAAACCATCATTATTGGTGATGATGGACGAATCGAAAACGATTCGGCGGGTCGCTATCTGGTTGCCTTAACCGGAAACACCGCTATAGGTGGAGACGATAACGTTATTGGTGGTTCAGACAGAGATATTATCTTTGGTGGATATGGTGCAGATAGACTAGACGGTCAAGCGGGTAATGACTTAATTGGTGGTGATGGTACGAAAGTAACCCGTAATCCGGGCACCATAGTACTTGAAGCTATCGACTTGTTCCTTGGGGGTGATGATACCCTTTTAGGCGGCGCAGGCTTCGACCGAATGCAGGGACACTACGGTAGTGACTTATTCTTTGCTAACTTTAGAGAAGATGTATTGGTGGGCGAGTATGGTCGATTCACTTTTGATTCTAGTAATACAGATCAAGCCGCAACGTTTATTATCTCGTTAGCACAAGGCAAGCTTGATTTGATACGTCAACTTCAAACGAGTTTATTTAGTGGCTACGCGAAACAGGTGTTTGCAGAGTCTAACCTTGGTCAAGCCGCAAGAAGTCGTACGGCGCTAACGACGGTCTTTACTGATAGTGCTCAGACCGCAGTCTCCGGACTAGAAGCTGCGTTACAAGCGACAAGTTCAGGTGGTGGTGAAGGGGCAGACTTTGTCATCCCGACTGAGCCGACCGCCGCTGGTACACCAGAACAAACACCCGATCAAGTAGCGGGTGAAGAAGGTGTATCTGAAACAGGACCGGTAGAGGGTGTTGTCGGTGCAGTAGCCGGTGAAGTTGAACCTGAAGAGCAAGAGGTTGAACAAGAAGAGTGTGAAGTGAAAGCAGAAGATGGCACTTGCGCACCGACGGCTGAGGAAGTGAATCCAGAAGAGGCGCAAACGG
The DNA here is from genome assembly GCF_029016285.1 of Vibrio sp. DW001. Taxonomy (NCBI): domain Bacteria; kingdom Pseudomonadati; phylum Pseudomonadota; class Gammaproteobacteria; order Vibrionales; family Vibrionaceae; genus Vibrio; species Vibrio sp. DW001. Next base: position 1,586,916 of record NZ_CP091976.1, read on the forward strand.
ATGACGTTCAAACCGAGCCAGCAACGGGCGGAGAATCATTGTTAGCTGACTCGACCAACATCGATGTCCACGCAGCATTAGCGGCGGTAGGGGGTTGGGCGGTAATGAAAGACACCTCTAGTAAAACGAAAGGACGCAATAAACAGAAAGTCGCGTAAGCATCATTTTATAAGATGTTTACTCTACGGTATCTATACTACTAATAAGGTATGGATACCGTTTGGTTATTGTATTTACATAGTGCCTACCCCTCAAACTGGAAAGAATGAGCGGTAGGCACTATGCTTTAGGTCAAGTACTGGGTTATAACCGTGGTTAGAAAAAAATAGATAAAACAATCGATTAGTCAGAAGTAGAGAAGATGAAATGAGTTCGACATTTATCTACTAGACAACATTCGTATTTACAATGTTAAGGATAATAAATAAATATGAGAGAACAGGTCGGTACGGCTGAATCTCAGCCGGCATTTTCCGAGCTGCTGAATGACCAATTCAGCGTAGTTGAAGACGAATATTATCAACAGTGGCTTTCTGAACACCACAGCGTATTAGATGGACTAAAGTCCGCGTTGGTCATCGTCCCTATTGATGGCGTGTTGGTCACCGTCGGCACGCTGCACACTCAGTCGCCCTATTTTGAGCCCCTTGTTGCCTTAGCCGATGAGCAAACCTCCAGCCATCAACCTCAGGTGGCGACGCTAAACGCGTCTGACCACGGCGAAATGTTTGCGTTGATTTATCCCCTTCGAGACGAAGATAACGAACTCATTGCCCTCATTGCTATGGCGGTTGAAGTTAAAAGCCAGACAGAATTACAGAAGGTTTTAACGGCAGTGCAGTGGAGTAGTGCCGGGTTAGAAGTTGTTGAATATCAAAGGCGTCTTCAGATTGAAAAAGAACATCAATCCGGTATTGCTGAACGTGTAGATATATTGGCACGCGTTCTTGCTGAACCAAATTACTCGAGTGCAGCGGTAAGGCTAGTGACGGAACTTGCGGTGCTATTTAATTGTGACCGAGTGAGTTTAGGGGAATACAAGAATCATCGTTCTCGATTGAAACATCTTTCTCATAGTGCTCAGTTTGGTAAACGAATGAACCTAGTGCGCACAATAGAACAGACCATGGACGAGTGTATTGATCAAGGACAGTGCATCCGTTTTCCTCAAAACAACATTTCAGCAGGGCAAGCATCACCTCCTCCATTCTCGAAAGAGGTGGTGTTAGCACATAGCAAATTATCAGAACAACAAGGCGATGCGTGTGTTATGTCAATACCTGTCTACGCGGGTGGAGAGATTAAAGGCGCATTAGTTCTAGAGGGTAATCCTGATGTCCCTTGGTCCAGTGTGGAGGCTGATTTATGCCAAAGCATCGCAAGTATGGTGATACCCGCTCTTGAGGACAAACGACTTAATGACAGGTGGCTATTACGCAAGATAGCAGATAGCAGTGCTAAGCAACTTGGCCGATTACTTGGTGCTGGGTATCTTGGTAGGAAGTTGTTTGTTATATCAGTGATCGGCTTGGGTATTTTCTTATATACCGCGGTGGGAACGTATCGACTCTCGGCTGATGCACGCATAGAAAGTGCGACACAGCGGGCGATTGTGACTCCCTACGATGGTTACATAAAAGATGCATTTGTTAGAGCGGGTGATCTTGTTAAAGCAGGGCAACAGTTAGTCTCAATGGATGACAAAGACCTGCGCTTAGAAAGGCTTAAATGGCTAAGTGAAAAGAGCAAACTCAACAGACAATATCAGGAGGCACTTTCGGTAAGAGATAGGGCAAAAATCAATATAATAAATGCACAGTCTGACCAAGTTCAAGCCCAATTAGAACTGGTTAATAGCCAATTAGAGAGGGGGGATATAACCGCGCCTTTTGATGGGTTAGTCGTAAGTGGCGATCTTAGCCAACGGCTTGGTAGTGCGGTGTCAAAAGGTGAGAGCCTTTTGGAAGTCGCGCCTGTTGACAGCTACCGTATACGTATGTTGATTAAAGAGAGTCGTATCGCAGATATACACCTGCATCAAACTGGGAATCTTTATCTGTCGGCTTTACCAGAAAGCTCGTTTGAATTTGAATTGAGTAAAATAACCCCGCTCACTGAGACATTAGATGGTGCAACCTATTTTGTTATCGAAGGTGTGTTAAAAGAAAATGTCGCTATTAACGGTACTTCTTCTGGTATTGCTTTGCTACAACCAGGCATGGCAGGGATTGGTAAGATTGTCATAGACGATAGATTGTTGTTCGAAATATGGACGCGTGAAATGCTAGAGTGGCTTCGCTTACGGATCTGGACTTGGTGGGGGTAGCGCAACGTTATGTCTGCGACCTTATTTAGTCATTCTTGGTATAAAGTTGCCGACCTAAAGGTTCGCTTGCGAAAGCATGCGACCATTCACCGACACGTCTATCGTCAAAATGTATTTTATGTTCTGCAAGATCACGCGACGGGTCAATTTCAGCGTTTCACCCCTCAAGCCTACCAACTTATCGGCCTGATGGATGGAAAGAACACCCTTCAGCAGATTTGGGATTCAGCTTGTGAAAAGTTAGGTGACGATCTTCCATCTCAGGATGAAGTTATTCAGCTAGTTTCTCAGCTTAACAAAGCCAACGTTATTCAAACCAACGCCCTTCCCGATATCGAACAGTTGCAAAGAAGAAGAGAAAAGCTAGAAAAAGGCAAAATCGTTCAGCAGTTAAAATCGCCACTGAGTATAAAAATCCCACTCGTTGACCCTGAAGCCGTGTTAAACGCGACCTCGTTTATCGCTAAGATTATATTTAGTAAATTTGGCGCGCTACTTTGGTTGGTTGTAGTTTTATTTGGAGGATCGTTAGCGATCATCAATTGGCAGGCACTTACAGAGAACCTAAGTGACAAGGTATTGGGTATCGACAACCTGCTAATTATGGCATTGGTTTACCCCATGGTTAAGCTAGTTCATGAACTTGGGCATGGATATGCCGTGAAACGATGGGGTGGAGAGGTGCATGAAATGGGGGTTATGTTATTGATCTTTATCCCCGTACCTTACGTGGATGCGTCCGCGGCTTCATCGTTTCGTAATAAGTATCAACGCATGTTGGTTGGTGCCGTTGGTGTGCTAGGAGAGTTGCTCATGGCCGCTATTGCGATGGTTGTTTGGGTCTCGGTTGAGCCCGGTCTAGTTCGTGCCATGGCTTATAATGTGATGTTAATTGGTGGTGTTTCTACCTTGTTGTTTAATGGCAACCCACTGCTAAGGTTCGATGCTTATTATGTGTTGGCTGACTTTCTGGAAATACCAAACTTGGGCAATAGAGGCAACCAGCAAGTCGCCTATTTACTGAAGCGATATGGTTTTGGGATGACAGGGTTAAAAACGACGGCGCGTAGTCGAACTGAATCGGCCTGGTTAGTCGGTTACTCATGTTCCGCTTATATATACCGCCTGTTTGTCATGGTGGCTATCTCCCTATTTGTTGCATCGCAGTATTTTGTAGTTGGTGTGCTGCTTGCTTTTTGGTCCGTCTGGACCAGCTTATTTTCACCTATTATCAAAATGGTCTCTAAGCCTATGACAGATCCACAAATGCGTGCAAAACGTACAAGAATATTTACGGTGTCGAGCCTATTTCTCGCCTGTGTTGCTGCTGGATTGTTTTTGGTGCCTTTACCCTATAAAACGTATTCTCAAGGGGTGCTTTATGTTCCACAAGAAGCCTTTGTTCGAGTGTCGGTAAGTGGTTTTGTTGATCAGTTATTGGTTGAAGATGGTGCGCAGGTTTCTAGTCGTCAATCGGTTATTACAATGCGTGCACCCGATCTTTTGTCTCAAGTAAAGGTTCTGTCTGCCCAAGTACATGAGGCACGTACTCGTTATAAAGCAAGCGTCGGAGATCGGAGTGGTTCCGATATATTGTTACAGGAACTGAGATTTATTGAAAAAGAGCTGCAAAGGGCAAATGAAAGACTATCTGGGTTAACGTTGAAGGCGACAGGTTCAGGTGAACTGGTTATTCCTAATAGAGACGGGATTGTTGATCGTTTCTATAGACGAGGTGAGGTACTTGGTTATGTTGTGGATTACAAAAACTTGCCACTGACTGTTATGATCTCTGAAGACGACATTGATCGAGTTAGAAACCAGACCCGAGGTGTATCGTTTCGTTTCGTTTCTCAACCTGATATCGAATATACGGGGTCGATATTGCGCCAAGTTCCCGCGTCAACTCAGCAACTGCCAAGTGCAATTTTGACCATTGAAGGGGGGGGCTCTATCGCACTCGACCCTAATAGAGAAAGTGAACTACAAAGCTATCAGAGTTACTTTCGTATCGAATTAGATAGCTCCAATGCCTTAAAAAGACGATTTGATGAAAGGGTACATGTATTGTTTGTGCATGACCCAGAACCAATTATCTGGCGTTGGGTCCGGAATGTTCGCCGAGTTTTCTTAAGGCAGTTTGATGTATAAACGCCCACAAAGAATGCCCGCAACGGTGCTAGACAGACCGCAAAAAACAATTGTTCAACAATTATTGATGGTGCGTTGGTGGCGAAAGTTGACCTCTTTTTTTACCCGACCAATTCGGTCTTCTGTACTCATTTACCGTCCATTGATGTGGCGTATTAACCGCAGTAAAAATCGATTGTTGATGCTGTCAGAGGAACAATTAACTGAGGAAATAGTTGATGCCAAATTAGCGCTGCGTAAATATGGGCTGACGAATGCTTTGGTGGTGAAAAGCTTTGCGTTGATCCGAGAGGTTGCCGGGCGAGAACTCGGCATGTGGCATTTCGATAGTCAGGTACTCGGCGGTTTAGCTATTCTACATGGCAACATAGGCCAGATGCAGACAGGGGAAGGTAAAACGTTGACCGCAACATTACCGGTGGCAACAGCAGCCCTTGCCGGCATTCCAACGCATTTGGTCACTGTAAACGACTATCTAACGGCTCGGGACGCGGAATTGATGCTGCCTGTTTATACAAGGTTAGGTTTATCGGTCGGTGTGATTGTTCAAAACTTAACGGTTGATGAGAGAAAACAGCAGTACGCCTGTGACATCGTTTATTGTACGAATAATGAACTGGCGTTTGATTATCTCAAAGACAGCATACAGCTCAAAGGAAAAACAGAAGCATTGCATCTGCATGCTGTCCGTATTCAACCGAATAGAAAAGAAAAGCCGCTCAATCAGTTGATGCTTCGCGGTCTGCATTTTGCCGTGGTTGATGAGGCCGATGGAGTATTGTTAGATGAAGCGAATACCCCATTGATTATTTCTGGTGAAGAGGTGCCGCAAGAAGCTCAACAACAGGTCTATTCTCAGGCTATGGGATTGATTGCAAGTTTGAAGCAGGGCGAACACTACAAAGTGCTCAAGCAGCAAAGGCAGATAGAAATGACGACAACTGGGGAGAAATTCACCCTGCAACTCACGCAAGATCTTGGTCCGTTATGGAAAGGTAGAGTAAGGCGTTTGGAATTACTCAGACAAGCTCTCACAGCGTGGCATCTGTTTGAAAAAGATAAACATTACCTTATCCATGATGAAAAAATAGTTATCATTGATGAACATACTGGACGCATGATGCCAGACAGAACATGGGAAAGGGGCCTACATCAATTGATTGAAATTAAAGAAGGTTGTGAGCTTAGCGCACCGAGAGAAACGCTGGCCAGTGTCAGTTTTCAAAACTTCTTTCGCTATTATCATCACCTTTCGGGTATGACGGGCACGGCTGAAGAGGTAAAAAGTGAGTTATGGCAAGTCTATGAACTTCCAGTTGTTGATGTACCAACCCACAAAACGAATCAAAGAAAACTGATACAACGGAAGGTCTATTTTGACGACCATGCAAAATGGCTGGCAATATCGGAACGAGTTACAGAACTGAAGGCTCAGTTGAGACCCGTGTTGGTTGGAACGCAATCCCTCGCCGCATCGGAATACCTGAGTGATATCCTAACCGGTGAAGGGATAGAACATCAGGTACTCAATGCGCGGCAAGATGAACAAGAAGCGGAAATTGTTGCACAAGCCGGTGACGCAGGAAAAGTGACTATTGCTACAAGCATGGCGGGCCGAGGAACTGATATTAAATTAAGTGAAGAGGTCGATGTGCAAGGTGGACTGCATGTCATTATTACGGGCCTACATGACTCCTCACGAGTAGATCGACAGCTAAGAGGCCGTTGTGCGAGGCAGGGAGACAAAGGTAGCTATGAATTTATGTTATCGTTAGAAGACAACGTATTAAGTGACCGATGGGCTTCGGTGCTACGAAAAACGGTGTATTTGCCTATCCCGCAGCGGCTAAAGAACCGTCTGATGTTATTCGGTATAAGGGTTTGTCAGCGACGGATAGAGCGGGATCATGAAAGGGTCCGTAAAGCGTTGCTTCGCAGTGACGAAAGTAAGCAAGATCTTCTCTCATTTACTAATAAAAGGATGTAGTCGTTATGACCCATGCGTATGTATCAAGAAAAATTGTGTTGGCGCTGATATCGCTCGGAATAAGCCATCAAACTTTGGCGATTGATGCAAGCTTATTGGATGAGGCACAATTGAGTTGTTTGTTAGAACCGAGCATGACGGTAGAATTGAGCAGCTCAGTTCAAGGTGTGATTAAGTCGATAAAACCTCAGCGTGGTGATCAGGTTAAAAAAGGGCAAGTAGTTATGACATTAGACTCCACGGTAGAACAAGCAGCATTAGATACCGTGATTGCAAGGCTAGAGTTTGCGTCAAGAAAAGTTAAGCGAAATTCAGATCTTATCAGAAAAAAACTTATCTCTGAAAACGAACAAGATGAAGTGTTGACTGAACAAAGACTTGCCGTTTTTCAAATGAAAGAAGCAAAAGTTCGGCTAAGTCAGCGTCGTACGAAAAGCCCTATAGCCGGTGTGGTTGTGGATCGATTAAAAGAGGCGGGTGAGTTTGTAGATGAAACGCCATTTTTGAAAATTGTCAGTCTAAATCCGATGCATGCTGAGGTGGTATTACCGGCGGAATATTACGGCACGTTACAAAGAGGGGCGTTGGTGACACTCTACACAAATAGTGATGATGGCTTTGAGGGTAAGATTAAGATCATAGACCCAATTATCGATGCGGCTAGTAATACCTTTGCTGTAACGATTGAACTTGATAATGAAAAACTGAAGTTAGCGGCAGGACTCAGATGTAGAGTAACTTTTTCGCAAGATATCTAACAGTTGTCATGTACCTAACTAAGAATTAGGGCTCAGCTAAATTAGACTATTCCGCCTTCCGTACGCTCGTCCTGACATTCAAAAGAGCCCATTTCGAACTCACGACAAACCCATGGGCGATTTTCGTAAATTGTGCACATCATGGTCTCTCTGTCTAGTGCCGAGCACTTACCGTCATCTAATTGGCGCATTGTCTCTGAACCCCAACGATCGACTTTTATATGTTCTTCAGGGACACCCGTATCAGTAAGAATCATGACCTCTAATCGACAGCAACAGGCTTTACAGTCTGAACAACTGATTGTGGGATCGGGTAAGAATTCAATATCAATGTGAGTGGTCATAAGAGTCAACAAGTTATATGAGGGGGATAGAGTAGTTCAATTGAACTTTGGTGTCGAAACATACCGAGTATTTTTAAATATATACGTTAAAATTGTGCGTTAATCGTAAAGAGAAGTGTGTAACAGAGAGGGGCTAGTTAAGAAGTGTGGAATAAAAATAACATTGTGCGAGCAACGGAAGCCGAGCTCGCACGAATCCTAAACTTATAACGGAGTAACGTTAGCAGCTTGAGGACCTTTTTGACCTTCTTCAACGTCAAAAGAAACTTTTTGACCTTCAGCAAGAGTTTTGAAACCGTCAGAAACGATTGAACGGAAATGTACAAATACGTCTGCACCGCCGTTGTCTTGAGAAATAAAACCGAAACCTTTAGATTCGTTAAACCACTTTACTGAACCAGTTGTCTTTGACATGTTGTTACCCTTTAATAAATTCATTTTAAATTGCTATTGCACTGAGAGCATAAATTATTCAATGTAATTATGAAGCCAAGAAAAAACAAAGGATATAACATAAAGGCGATATTCTGAGGATTTACTTTTACTAAACATATTCATCAATAACCCTGTCTGCCAGAGCGACCATTATAATATAGTAGTTATTTTTATTGTAAAGTTTTACTTTTCTCGATTCTGTATAAACAAATTCGCCGTATTAATGGTGAGATAAGTAATAAAGTTATTGGTGATGAGTGCTTCAACTAATTTAGTTGAACTTTGAATTAATTTCATTACCAGCATCTCGTATGATTTGAATTGGCGACATTATTACACCTTTGACTGCGCCTTCTGCAGCTTGGCGACTAAGTTGTTCGCTTTTGTCGACGATTTCATCAATCCTCGCGACAACAACAGGAATTTCTTTACGGAGATGCTGCGACTCTGTCAAGACTGCAGGAATAGTTTTTGTTCGGTATCCTTTGCTTTCTGCGACGACAACAGGAATTACTGCTGTCCTATAGCTCTCTAACTCAGACAGACTGTTTGGAATAGTTTGATTGTTGATAGTGTCCACTCTTTGTATTACTTCTGGCACGGTTTGAGTTCGGACAATGGCCACTTCTTTTAAGACCAAAGGAATTTTCTGGTCGACAGAGCGGACTGTTAGGTTTAGATCCTCCACCGTTTTATTCATTGCCTCTGCTACCAACAGCACCTCAGGAACCAAAACCTCTATACTCTCAGCTACTTTTAACCACTGATCCAATTTTAGTTGCTCTGCGCTTTTACTAATTTCGCTAACCAACTGTGGGTAAGTGTCAACAACGGTCGAAACGGTATTAGTAAAGGAGTAAATGGTATAACCGAGGTAAAAAATCGAGGTTGCAAGTAGTGCCTGAATGGCGATTCCAATCCGTGAAAGCATAGTAATGTCCAATTTATTTTCTGTTAGTCCATTTTAACTTCGCAATCGGCATCCTTGCCCATTGATGTTTGTTTAGTCGAGCACAATCGAGCTGACAAGTTATTTAATAGTCACAATGTGTTATGACATCATTATCTAGCTAGCAGGAAACGTCAAGGTACCCAAATCAAACAACAGAGAATTACTGCTTGGCTTACATTTCTAATGGATCTTTTACGTACCAATAACCTTTGTTGACCAAAGACTGAATGAGTCTTACAGAATCGCTATCTAAATTACCGTTCAACTCTTGTACAGAGAGAGTGTCTTGATTACACAACGCAGATGTCAACTGAACCTCATCGTCTGATAATTGAAACACTTCCCCGTTGATGTATACGGTTTCTTCATCATTTTGGTGATAAAGCGCGCGAAGACCGGATACCTTTTCAAAAGCGAATCCAGAGTGTAAATGGTCCGCGATCTCATCCAATTGCCAGAGAGGTTCTGCTGGGACAATGTTGAGATTGTGTCGTGATTGGCTGAGCATGCAACCCATGAAGTCATCAATCGTTGGCTTGCTGTATAGCGAGTTCTTCAACATCTCGGTTAAAGAATCTAAATCAGTTGTGGCTATTTCACCAAATCCATTTTGAGTGGTGATTTCTGGCTTGTGTAGATGAACATCGCCGATATCGTGGGCTAATACATAATCAGCGAAGTTACTGATTAACTCTTGCTCTTTGGGTGAGCGGAATCCCACGGAGTAGCTCATCGAAGGTTCTAATGCATACCCATCATGTGGGAATCCGGGCGGGATATAGAGGATATCTCCTGGTTCTAAGATGTCATCTATGATTGAATCGAATGACTCTATTTGTCTAAGTGCGTTTGCACGGTGGTTCTCTGTATATTGGCCGACATTTTTTGCTCCAACACGCCAATGGCGTGTTCCCATACCTTGAATGATAAATACATCATATTGATCAATATGAGGACCCACTCCACCATCCTTGACTGAATAACTGACCATTAAGTCATCAAATAACCAGTTGGGCATACCTTTAAAGGGTTCGACAAGTTTAGCCGCATCTGCATGCCAATGATTTGCGGCCTGGAATATAAATGACCAGTGGCTTTCGTTTAGTCCTTCGAACTTCTCTTCATTAAATGGACCGTGTTCTGCTATCCATTCGTTATTTAGATTTGAAACAAATCTAGAATCTATCTCTTCTTCCATTGTTAGTCCTGCTAACTCTTCTGGACTGATAGGGTCTTGAAAGTCTTTAAAGCCACCCTTGATGATAGTGGGTTTTTTTTGCCAGTATTGGTGAAGGAACTCGGTCAGAGAAAAAGAGAGTTTGTACATGAGATTACTTTCGTTGCAGGAATAGGGGCCGTATTGTAGCAGCGATTGAAAATGAAAGTGAGTCTAATAACGTATCGATGAACATACTTCACGAGACCCATTGTTGCTGTTTAAGTGACTCAAACAGAACATTGGGTCTAAATAGAAGCTTAGAGGTTTGAAAATGGTCTGATTTTTAGCGTACAAGTGAGCATTCTAAGCGGTATGATTAGAATCAATAGTGCCAATATAAACCAGTTGATGGATCCGGCGCTTCTTGATGTCGTTGTTGAATCGTCGTCTCGTTCACTAATATCATCACTTGTAGCACCAGATATAGGAATAAGCTTAACTGCTGTTACGCGCTCGTCACCATTGCCTTCATTACAAAACGCCCAATGATCGGTTGAGTCATATTCAATAGAAGATGTACTATCTTCATCTGCATAACATTGGGTCGCGGTGGCTGAGATCACTCCTGCGTTATTAATATCTCCCGCGTCTACTATACGAAAATGGTTGTTACTTGCGCTGTAGTCACCACCATTGGTGAGGTCATCCAACCACCATGCTTGATTGGATAAACGATTGATCCTGGTAGAATCTGTTCCGGAATCATTATATGGATAAATAAATCCACGATGGTCGCGTTGGTCTCCACCAACCTCACCAGCTATTTCTGCATCTACTTGTCCGACTATTTCGTTGTAGTCGTTGATAGCGTTAGCATTGCCTCCCGCACTACTGAAAAAGATAGTTTCACCTTGTGCGTTAAAAAAACGGGCACTTGGTTCATCGTCGTTAGCATCCGCGATAAACATACGATTGTCTGTGACGTTACCAGATGGATAATCACCATCTCTTTTGGCATGCCCAATAACAATCAGGTTGTTGTTGATATCGGTAGCTACGGAGTTGCTGTGGATATAAGAACCATCTACTTTTACGGTGACATCTTCGATGAAAACGGTAGACCACGCGTTCTCTGCGACACTAAAACTGGTTGTGGATTTGGGGATAAAAATGGCGGCCTGCATCAGGAAGTAGTCATAGTCTTCGTCTATTTCAGTGTTATACCCGACGAGAATAGGTAATGAGTCGTAGGTTCCACCGTTTGCAATGGATGCGGCTCGTATACTGGCTTGAGCAGAAGCTTCATCATCGTTGTATTCATAGTAGGTGCTGTCTGTATCTGTTTCCCAATCGACTGCGGAGAATCGATTGCTGGCAGTGTTGGGGCCTGCAACATCTGAAATATTCCAAACAAAGGCCCGCGAAGCAAAACCAAAGTTCTGACATTGAGGATATAAGGCAGGTTCGGCGTAATCTAAACATGAAGTGACATCTTCGTCGTCACTGTCAGTTGTATATATTGAATCATAATCCTTATAATTATTTTCATCATCATCTTCATAATAGAAGGTGGCAACAGAGGCACTTCCCACAATGTAGGTTTCGTTGTCATAAGAAAATGAGTCAAACGCCATGGTTTGTCCCATTTGAGCAATAATATTTTGTTCATCGTCCGAATCTGCAAGGGTAAGACTGGTATCGGCATCTGGTTCCAATACGGTCTCTACTGACCCACTAGAGTAGTAACCACGTTGCCGGTACATCCTGACATAATAACCACCATAATCGTAATATCCGCTACTGGTATTGCCTAAAACATATTCGTCGCCGTCATCGTTGACGATTATTTTATTGATGACTTTATCTTCAGTATCTCCGATATAGGTGTAATCGTAGTAAACGTCATCTTCAGTGTCTACTGACGGGGCGTTGCTACCAGAGTCAGGGGTAAAAGTTAGGGTATTTGAGTCATAAAAAGCGGTGTTGTTGGTTTGGTAAGCTTTCGCCCAATATGCTTCTCGCTCATTCTCTAAGCCACCTATGCCACTATCGACATCTCCATACCAATGGTCATACGCCCAATATTCACACGTAGAATAGCCTAATTCCTCGTCACAATAGTCTTCCAAATCGTCGTAATCTAAGTAAAAGAACTGATTATCGGTGGCAAATGGCACTTCCTCCTTATAAGAAAACCCTTCAGTACCGTTTAGCGTATCTCCAGCCAGTGCGTAAGCACTGTCAGAGCAGGATGTGGAAAAGCAATCAGTACCAACATTGTCAGGTTCTATGGAGACACCATATGACTCAACGCTGGTTGTAGGAGAGGTGACTTCCGTGACCCTATAGAGAGCAGAATGGGAAATAAAAGGGGTAAATAATAACGACAGTAACAATGTTGAATTTTGGTTGGACATATTTATCATGAATAAGTTGCTTTATGGCTTTAGTGGTCAGAGCTTCACGATAATGCAAAAAAATAAAGTAAATATGGAGAAATTAAGGAGTTGCGGATTAACCATAAACAGTAGGACTCGGATATGTATTATCTATATTTAATACAAATATATAGTAATTTAAATGATCGACAATACATTTAAATGTGATGATTTTTTATTTTACGAATATAAAAAGCAACATATTATAAAACAACAAGGTGTTAAAGGTATGTAAAATAAATTGATGGGTTGTCGCTGAAACCATACGCTATAAAAAAGGGCATATGTCTTATATTTTATAATACCAATCACAATTTTTATATAAAGGCTTTCATTATTCGAGCCGTGTTCACAGTTAACACCTTTAATCAATGATTGCTTGGCTCAGATCAATTATGTTTCAGTTAACGTCAGGAGGACAATTATGATCACGAAAGATGCAATTTTGCGAGTTGCGAGAATGACCGACAATCTGTCGGCGATTTCGAACATGTATCAAAACGCGCTAGGGTTTGATGTTTTAGCTAAATATGAAGATGAAGATGGGTTTGATGGAATTGTTCTAGGGCATAAAAATCACAGCTATCACTTAGAATTTACCAACAGACTTGCTGTCGAACCAAGAGAACACCAAGTAGCCGATACGTATTTGGTGTTCTATATGCCGGATAGTCGAGAGTGGGAATGGGCTTGTCGTTCTATGATAGAAGCGGGATTCAAATTCGTAGAAGCAAGGAACCCATATTGGAAACGTGTTGGTAAAACGTATGAAGATATCGATGGTTATCGTATCGTCATTCAAAATAGAGATTGGTCAGAATAAAGACGATTGATAGATATCTCATAAGTGATATTTTTCTTTAAGGCCTTAGCTTGCAGTATGAAAAGAAGGTCTTTTTTGTTATTTACTCTTCAGTTTGGCTAGTGATTACATAGTATTATCATCACTATCAGGGGCAATATACTACACTAAAGCATACTTATACTGCCCTACACACAATCGAACTAACAGAGATAAACAACGTCTTTGACTCATTAAAGAAAGGTGAAAGTATTCGGCCTGCGATTCATTATGATAAGTCCTTTTTTCATAATGCATTTAAACGGATTAGCTCATGAAAAGGGTTACTTGAAAAATTTGCGTCCTTGGTTGGTTTTGTGGCGCTTGGATAGAGGCACAGTAAATGGAATTAGAAAATGTAAGTTCATCAAAAGTTGCAGGTGGATGGCATAAACAGTTTTGCTTCGAATCAAAGTCGCTGAATAGCAAGACCCGTTTTGCAATATTTCTACCCCCTAACGCTGCCGAAGATAAACCTGTTCCCGTTATGTATTGGTTGTCGGGTTTAACGTGCACCGATGAAAACTTCATGCAGAAATCGGGGGCCTTTCAGGTGGCTTCAAGGCTTGGAATTGCCATTGTGGCACCGGATACGAGTCCAAGAGGTGATACTGTACCGGACGACGTAGACGGTTCATATGATTTCGGATTGGGTGCCGGTTTCTATGTCAATGCGACACAACCACCTTGGAATGTTCATTATCAGATGTATGATTTTGTGGTTGAAGAGCTTCCGAATGTGATTGAACGGCATTTCCCTGTATCAGATAAGAGAGCGATTAGTGGGCACTCAATGGGGGGGCATGGGGCGTTAATGATCGCACTGCGTAATCCAGAACGCTATAGTTCAGCGACGGCGTTTTGCCCTATAACCAATCCGACTAAGGTGCCTTGGGGACAGAAAGCCTTTTCTAATTATCTAGGTAATAATCGAGATGATTGGGAGCAATATGATACCTGTAAATTGATGCGTAATTTTTCCGGTTCGCCCGTACCAATGCTTGTTGAACAGGGTGACAAAGATGATTTTTTGCATACCCAACTAAAGCCTGAAAATTTGCTCACATCGGTCAAATATGAAAAGTATCCGCTAGAATTCCGTATGCAGTCTGGTTATGATCATAGTTATTTTTTTATTGCGACATTTATAGAAGATCATATTCGTTTTCATGCTAAAAATTGGATGACAGGTTAACCACTAATCGGTCGTCGAACCGACAAGATACACCACTACGCGATGGCGTTTAAATGTGTGCCTTTATAGGTGTTATTCATGTTTACCAATTTGTCTCCAGAGAATTGGTAAACAGAGGATGCCTTATTCTGTTGGTTTGTCTGTAACTTATGATAAGAATACGGCTGGTTGTGATTTTTGTCCGAAAATGCAGCCGCTGGCTTTTGGGCGACTTCAGTAATGAGTTGGTGCCCAGATTTGAATGAGAGTACTGGAATACCCGCGTTGTTCATGCTGATTCTTGAGTTTAGCTGCATCGTGTGACTCCCAATATATTTTCGATGCAGGTATGATATGAATGTTGTGCTTTTAATCTGTCTCGTAGATGTCATCTCATGTTAGGGTTTTGTAAATTCTGTAGGATCACCTATTAAAAACGTTGATACCGTTAAAGTCATTCGCTTATCGCTACTTGACCGTTATACAACCAAGGAGCGATCGGCATAGAATTGTAAGGTACTACGTAAGTCTTCAATAAGTATTGGTTTGGTAAGTACTTTTGTTATCCCAATTTGTTCAAACACAATATGGTCTTGTTTCAGTGCATCCGCTGTTAATGCGATTATGGGAACGGTAATATCAACATATTGGCGAATGTATTTTGTTAGTGCGATACCATCCATTACAGGCATCCGAATGTCAGTGATATAAAGATCGTAGCGATGTCCCTCTGATAGATGTGTTTTTGCTTCCAATCCGTTGGTGAAACTGGTTACTTTACAACCTAGCAATTTCAATTGTCTCGACAGGATTTGTCGATTAAATAAATTGTCTTCAACAACAATTATGTTTAACGCTATCGTAGAGTTAAACAATTGAAAATCTTGATTGCCTACCAAGTTGTGCCGCCTGAACACTCGACTTTTGAAGTCTATTTTAACCTTAGTACCAACACCAAATTCAGACCTAACAGAGACCGCCCCACCTATAAGATTGACATAACTTTTCGCCACGTTGGCCCCCAAACCAGAAGAGTCGTTTTGCAGCGTCCCAAACTGACTAAAAGGTTCAGCAAAACGAGACAACTGATCTTTAGACATTCCTATGCCATTGTCTTCGATAACAACAGTCACCAGCGCATGTGAATTAGAAATCAACTTTACATTAAAACCGATTTCTATGATGGATTGTAGTTTTGTTGAATCTGAATACTTAATGGAATTGCTTACATAATTGAGTATGATTTGCCGTAGTTTTGTTTTGTCTGTCGATATTTCGATATAATCTGAGGTACCAGAAAAAACTAAGTGACAGTTTTTTCTGTCCACTAAAGGTTTAGTGATACTCTCTATTTGAGCGAAAAACTCATTGGGAGAGAACTGGTCGATATTCACTTCCATCATTCCTGCCTCGATTTTCGATAGATCCAAAATGTTGTCTATATGGTTTTTTAGTGAAATAGAAGAGGTGTTCAAGGTCTCGATATACCTTCCTGTTCGATTACATTGACGGCAATTATTGTCGTCCAACATTAACCCTACAGTGCCAATAATCCCGTTTAAAGGTGTTCTTATTTCATGACTCATTCTGGCCAGGAATTTACTTTTTTGTATACTTTTAAAGTGTTCCAACTTCTGGTTGTGTTTTGATATTAAGTATTCATTGTAGATAAAGACTATAAACCCAACAACGATGACAAAGAATAGTGTAAGACCTACCAAGAATTGCTTGGTTGATTTATTATGACTAACTAAATAAAGATATTGTTGAGTATTATTTGAGTCAACAAAATCATCTATTTTTTCGATTAAATAATCTATATTTTGTTGCTTTTTTCTATAAGCAATATGCACTTCAGAGAATAGTCGAAATGAACCATTGTATAAACTAATCTGGATCTTTGTTTTGGATAATAATGATATTAGGGCTTTGTCTTGTGTAACGTGATCTAATTTAGTGAGATTGATATTTGCAAGAGATATGAAATTTGAAAATGAAGTGGCCAAATCTATCTTCTTCTTGATACCTGCTTCTAATTGAAAGTCACGGTCTGTTTGTCTAGCATCCGCTATGTTGATTGCGAGCTCTTTGGCTATCTCTGAAACGTTTTTGTTGTCACCTACTGAAGATAGTGAAAAGTCTCGTGTAATTCTTAATGTCGAACTGTATAGTTTCAACGCCCTATCTACCATGTCTTGATGTAATGTATAGTCTTGTTTTTTGAGTGAGATTAGCGATTTAAATTCATTTACGAGTAGCTTTCGAAATTGCATGTAGGTTTGAATAGACTCATTGATAGAGTCTGTTTCATATTTTATTTCCAGCTCTTGATTATCGAGTTTTTTAATAATAAATGACGTATCAATATAATTACCAGAATTTAATATTTTTCTGGTGTCGAATATTATTTCATTCAAAGACTTGGCTAAAGATAAAGAGTACTGTTGAGTTTCAATTGTGTTTTTTTGGATATAATATATGTTATATAAATACGCCGCAAACGAAGCTGACATAAAAGCAATGACAGTAATCGCAATGATATAATAGCTGTGCACTCGATAAATAGTCACCATATGATTTCTAGATTGGTCCTATTGGCTAACTTGATAGTAGTACTTTAACAGCTAATTTTTCACATAGTGTTAGCACTTTAAAATTAAAACTAAGTAGTGTTTGCTATGTTTAATGATATTATCAAGCGTAGAATATGATTATTATTCTAAATTGAACTATGATGTGGCTGATTAATAATGATAGATTTCGGTAGGCTTTTAAAGAGATTTAGAACATCAAACTTTTTAAGTCAAAATGAGTTTGTTGATTTGGTAACGAATAAGGATAATAAGCTAGTTGGGTTGGATGTAGTAACTATAAGTCGCTGGGAGAACTGGGTCGTTGTGCCAACGCACCGTCGTCAAATCGAGGTTTTTCAAGGGGCCTCTAAGTGTTATTTCGATGTTGTTTTAGCCAACGAAGATTTACTAGTCCATGACTTTAAACCTAAGGTAATTGAAAAGTCAAATGTTTGGGAAAATACTGAAAATGTTAAAATAGAAGATGTTGTATATAAAGAAATTCAGTCCCAAGATGAACAAGGTAATACGCTGCATTGCATATTGTATACAGACAGAAAAGGTATACCTCTGGGGCAAATAACCTATAAATATTTCTCTCAAAATGATCTTTGGCATGCACTAGACAACGTAAATTGTTCATCAGTCAATGATGAGAACGGTGAGCAATGCCTACAGATTAGCTCAATGTTTTGCTTGTCGAATAAAATATTGCCACACATGCTAGGGTTGGTAACAAGAAAGTTGTTATTAAAAAAAATCAAAATGGTCGGTTTTACCAGCAAAAATAAAAAGTCCAATCTTAAAAGATTTTTAAGAGCAGTTGGATTTAAAATACATAAAGAGCAACAAGACAGCACGTCATTAGTTTTAACCTATTATGATGCGCTGTATAACAAAGAATTATTTTATTGTTCAATTTTAGTCGGTTTTCAGGGTGAATTAAATGTCAAGAAAGTGTAAAGATATACTAATTGTAGAAGATCAATCTTTTTTTCAAGATATTCTAGAAATAGCCTTGAGAGATATCGTGCCGAAAGAGGCGAATATAAGGAAATCGATAAGTGGAAATCGAGCTATTGACTTGCTAAAAAATGAGTTTGATTCAATAGGGTTGATACTCTTAGATATGAAGATGGAAGATGGAGATGGAATAACGGTATTAAACTACTTGGAGCAAAACGCATTATCTGATATTCCTGTATATATCGTGAGTTCATTAGACAGTGAATTTATCAGTTTTGTTATGCAGTCTATTAGCGATCTGGATATACGCCTGGTCGGATTTATTCCTAAGGATACACCAGATTTTGTGATCGATAGAATTTCTGATATTAAGCAGGATATTGTATCATTTTTATTAACAGACAAAACAAAAACACACCATGATCCAGTAAAATATGACCCTAAAGATCAAGGCTCTGATATTATAACAAAGCTTGAATCAGATTTAATCTTATATGTTCAGCCAAAAATCAATATACAAGAAGGTAGTTATATTTCTGGTTATGAAGTCTTGAGTCGATTGTACGACGAGCAGTTAGGCATCATTGAACCCAATAACTTTCTCCATTTCATTGATACAATGGAGAAAAAACTCGCTTTTAATTGGCTAGTGATCGAAAAAACATTTAAATTTCTGGAGAATAGTATCGAAGTAGGGGCTTATCATAACCTCTCGGTCAATGTTGACCCTGATGTACTTGGTCACAAGGATTTCGTTAATAAGTTTGATGGACTAGCAAAAAATCATAATGTCGATGTAGGGTTAGTAACTATCGAGTTAACAGAAGATTCTCAAATCGAAAGCAGCAAACTGTATTTTAATATTGCGCAATTAAAGCTACTTGGTGTTAGATTTTCGCTAGACGATTTCGGCAAAGGTTACTCCAATTTGGATCGAGTAGATCGCATACCATTTGACGAAGTTAAGATAGATTTAAATTTGATAGCCAAAGTACATAATAGTGAAAAAGAAAAAGAATTAGTCGTCTCAATACTCCATTATATCAAAGACAAAGGATGTAATGTTGTTGCAGAAGGAGTTGTAGACAAAGACACAAATGATTTTCTTAAGTTTGTCGGTTTTCATGAAGCGCAAGGTTATTATTATTCCATGCCAAAACCTATATCTGAGATAGATACTATTTTTATTAATTTTTTTAAGAATCGAGTTTCATTATTGCTGGGCGATATGAGTTCTGAAAGTTTCTTAGATATATATAACTATTTTCATATAAATGCTGTTGAAGTTTTAGATAAATATCTCACAAGGGAAGTTAAACTTGAACGAAATGAATTTGTTCACCAAGTAAAAGGAATATTGAAAACGGCAGGGTTGAATGAGGGACTAAAATTTGTCGAATTGTATAGTAATACTGGTGATGAATTACATATAATTAAGTTAAAAAAATATCTTAATTATTTTAATAAATCATTACTGAAAAATATTATTTGACTTAGTGGTTTTTTATCAAGTTTTTAATAAAATCCAACTCAGCATCTGTTAACTTAGAACTCTCTACATATAGGTTGTTGAGAGTTCTAAGTTTTTTTGCTATATATCCTTCAATATGCCTAATTTCATATTTATCTAAATTATCAATTTGAACAATCAAGTCGTCAATTTTACGCGAGCTAATCATAATAGTACCTCAAGGTTTTAATCAATTATATCCTTCTAACAGGGTGATGGTATTGGCAAGCCAATATAATTAATTGTAATTATTTGCCAGTAAGTAATTATAGTAATCAGTACTGTAATGACAGAAAACACTGCTATAAACATCAGAAAAATCTTATATTTGATATTCTTTTATTTGAGTAAATTAGGGCTCATGAATTATGAAGCATTTAATACATGAGGCTTAGATGAATATTGTTAATTTCGGCAGATTAATTAAGAAGTTAAGAGGTTTAAATTGTATAACTCAGAATGAGATGGTAGGTCTTGTCGAGGCATCTACAGGCGGAGATACAGGGATTGATACGGTGTCCATTAGTCGCTGGGAAAACAATGTTATTGTTCCAAGTCACAGAAGACAGGTTGAAGTAATTAGTAGCTTAGGTCATGATTTTTCAGATTTAGTTGACTCGGAAATGATAACAGTTTCGCAAAAAGAGTTGCAAAACTATTTAGTTAAAAAATTGATAGTAGATAGCTATTGGGATTTTTCGGCCCATAACTGTAATGTAGAGAAGTTGGTAAAACGGGAAGTCGTCAACGGTAATATTGTTAACTATTGTTTTATTGAGGAAAATTGTGATATCCCAGTCGCACTTATTTCATTTCGGTTTGAAAATGATTCTCTTACTAAAGGCGAAAAGTACATGGTCATTGAGTCACTCTATTGTGTTAATTCGGTTTTGTTACTGAATATTATTGGATTTTTCATGTCTCTTCTTATCAAAAGAGTTATTGATGGTGTCATTTACAAGTCAAAGAATAGAAATTCGCCACTAAATAAATTTGTAAAGTCGATTGGTTTTAAAACACTCGACAAAAAAGAGGATACGTACATTAACGTATTGTCCTATTCAGATGTTCTCTATAACAAAGCTTATTTTAGTTTAGCATCTTGTTATAACCATGGTATCGAATTGTAGGTATGCACACGTTCATAAACTCTGTTTGACGATTGTGGGTTGGCAAAAAAAGATAAAATTTAACAAGCGATGCTATTAAATCAATCACAAAAACTAATAATAATACCTTTGCCTCATTGGCGATGTAATTATTTGGGATCTTTTATTCCACCTATCCTAATTGGATAGGTTTTTTTTAGAGTTGATCTGATTGATGGATATACTACTGGCGATATGCAGTATGGAAGAACTGCGTACTAGTCAAGATAAATCCATTTGCTACTTTATCACTTACACATTACTTGAATTAATCAATTGTTAATGGGAACTATTCGTAATAAAATGGGAGGGTTTCTCTTAATCGGTTTAACAATTTGAAAAAGTGGTTTTTGATTTTTATTGGGTGGTTAGCGACTGGACTCGGGTTTTTAGGCGTATTTCTTCCCATCCTTCCTACCGTACCGTTTATTCTGCTTGCTATGCTCTGCTTTAGTAAGAGTTCACCTCGCTTTCAACTTTGGTTACAAAATAACAGATACCTTGGTCCCACCGTTACTCGAATTAAACGTAAGCAGGGCCTGACAGTAACTGAAAAGAAGAAAATTCTACTCTACAGTTGGTTGTCTATCGTGATGACAATTTATTTCCTGTTGGAGCGTATCGAGTTGCAAGTGCTATTAAGCATTATTCTACTCATTGAGACTTGGTTCATTATCCGCTATAAGACCTTTCAATCGACTAAAATTAGGTCTAGTTCTCGCTAAATGCCTTTCTTGCAGCGTCATAACCATATTGAATCATCTCTTCTGCTCGGTCAAATTCAAATGTACCACAGATGTTTTGAGGGATTTCTATTGCTTTATCTGGTGGGTAGGCCGCCAGTTTTTGTCGCGCAATTGTACTTTGCATGGCATCAAAAGCTTGGTTTGCAATGTCATAGGCCTCGAAATTGATATTGATTGAACCAATGACAGAATCTTGTAATTTGTCGACGTAGTGGCTTATTTTTTGTTGGATCGATCCTTTGACCTGGCTAGGAATGACCTCGATTTTTTCTGGCAGTTTAATAATGTCACCGCCGAGATTAACGGCTAAGGTTAAATCGGTTTTGTCTCCAAATGTCGGCGCGATTGGTACGGGATTAAGTACGCCACCATCTATCAACGATTCTCCATCTATTTCAAACGGTGTAAAAAAAAGTGGCAGAGAAATAGAAGCTCTTATCGCATCAAAAAGAGGACCAGAGTTTAACCATACCTCTTTTTCTTCACGTACATTAGCAGCGATAGCAGTAAATTTGATATCAAGATCTTCAATTTGAGTGTCGCCAATAAGATCGACCAATGTATTAATAATTCGGTCACCTTTAAACAGGCCACTAGATTGCCAGGAGATATCTAGTAATTTAGCCATTGATACTTTGTCGATAGCCGTAACCCACTCTACGAATGGATCAAGCTTTCCTGCCGCGTATATCCCACCAATAAGTGCACCAGCAGAACACCCAGCTATAGATTGAATTTTGTAATTATTTTCTATTAACCAATGAATGACGCCTATATGAGTCAATCCTCTTGCTCCACCGCTACCTAGGACAAGAGATACTGTCTTTGTCATGAATGTCTACCTATCTGATGTAATGCATTAACTATACACTCACCACTGTAGGATAAGCGAGTAACATTCGATGTTTGTGTAATTATATTACTAAAAAATGTAATTAAGGTCTTGTTAGTTGGTTTTAATGTGATTACAATCACATTAAATAGAAAGTTTGTTACATTTTGGGATTGAAAGGGGAATATATTATGGGACATGATCTCGGTGCAGCATATTTGAGTCAAATTATCGCTAAGCAGATGGTAGAAGAAGCAATTTACGGTAAGCCAACGCCAAAAAGAAAATCTCGCATTAAAGCGTTGATTAAAAAAATGATTAAATAATAATTGCCCCTCACATTAATACTTAGGGGCATTTATCTTTATCTAAAAATGAAACAGAGTTGCTTATAACATTAGAGTTTTGTGTCGTTTAATGCTGCCTCTAAACGATCTGCGCCACCGACATATTGGCTGTCTAGCCATATCTGAGGTACGGTGACTGGTGTTTTTGCCCCAATGATCGCTTTAACTTCAGGAATCATTCGGTACAGTGCTGCACTGTCTTTGACAACATCAAAATAGCGGTATTCGATTTCAGCGTTATCGAGCATCTGTTTTGCCTTCACGCAATAAGGGCATGTTGCTTTCCCAAATACAATATTTCCTTTCAATTCGTCGCGTTGACTCCACTGCTTTATTACTGATTGAACGAGTACACCCCGGTTAAGGGCTTCACCTTGGCTGATGACTTTTCCTTCTACAACAAGTATTGGCGCGTGCCACGCTCCAAGTTTAAGCGGTTCCCACCAATGAGAAAGCCAATCTTTTACTTCTAGTTCAACCGGTACATCTTTCAGTTCATTTGCAAACGTGTCGCTAAGTATATCTTTGGTTAGGGTGCATTCGCCACAGGGAATCTTGACACTGAATGGTCCCCATTTTCCACCCCAACGATATAACGTAATTTTTACCGGCTGTACCATACAATTATTTTCCTTCACTAAACTTGTCTATTAGATAAGAAAGGGACAAAGCAAAAAAAATTTCATTGAGTTAAAGTTACTGCTCATATTAATTAAGGTATTAGCACGAAATCAGTTTTGCTATTCGCTCAATATGCCTGCATTTGATTTGAATTAGGGGACTATGCAGTTAAGGGCCAAACTTGTTATTGGACCTCACTACAGTCCCCTTGTCGTTGTGGACTAGAAGTCGTAACGGATGCCAGCTTGTAGTTGGTTGTCTAGGTTGTCCATCTGCTCAAATTTATATCCTGCGTAGGTTCTTAAATTACTGTTGAATTTGTATACCCCCTCAATTGCGATGTTATCAGCTTCACTTGATTTTTTACTCGCTGCATCGAATTCGCTTTTATTGAATACCCCTATAAATACCATTTTACCCATCGTGTATATTGCCGACATTTCGAATGCGGTTGCATCATCATCGGCTGCTTCACCAAAAGCCAAAAGTGCACCAAATGTAAAGTCAACAATCGTTAGGTTACCTGCTAAGTTGAGTTGATAATCATCATCTGTAGCAACGAAACCGGCACCTACATCAATGGATTCTAGGGAATAGATGCCTGCAATACCAAAACTCTCATCGCTATCATCTGCTTTTTGAGCGGCTAAGTAGTTGGCTTTTACTGTAAAATCGGCAAAATGACCCGTATATAAGAAGTTGGCGTCACGCTTGTCTTTGTTTCCATCAGTAAGGTCTGCGGCGTCGGCACCAAATGTGGCCATAGTATCGGTAATATCCGTCAGCATTACTTGCGCGGAGTCTTGCTTACCGTAAGAGAAATCACCAGCGGTTGAAGCTATTCCAGCAAAAACATAGCGATTATTAATGGTACTTGAATCACTGGTATTAAATTCCGCTTCATATTTACCAAACCCTTCTAAAGATTCGCTTATCTGGGTTCTCCCAACGACGTTAATACGAGCGCGTGATTTATCATCGAAGCTGCTAGATGATGCGGTTTTGTTGTTGTCTGAAATGTTAAATCGGGCTTCAGCACGCCCACCTATCATTAATTCGGCAGTATCGCTTTCGTATACCGTTGCAGCCAAAGAAGATCCTGAGGCTAACGTTGTGACTATAGCGATTGCTAGTATTGAAATTTTCATCTGACATATCCTATGTAGAAAATATTGGGTATTCGCCCCCTCAAATATTTTCGAATAATCTAAACCATGGAATTGCAGTTTGTTATGGCAACTAGTTTTATAATTATTAGCATTTGTAATTTTTATTGAATTCCTCACTTAAAATTATGTCTAAGGGGAAGGATTTGTCCAAATTATTTATCAAGTGTGGCTAGCTAAGGGTAGGTTAAATGATGGCTAGCGATTGTTGACAGGGACTATAGTCGGCATTGATGAAAACGCAAAATAAATGGGGAATCTTCAAGGTTTTGATAATTCAGTTGGACACAGTGTCGGATTAAATTGTTGCTAATGTGAAATTATCTTGAAAATAAGAACGTTCATAAACTTTAAGAGTCGATGATTTGATTCATAGCTATATCAACGTGCGAGGTGTTTGAATATTCTCTCACTTGCTTTCTTTCTGGAGGAGGTGGATGATAAAGTACTTTTTTATTTTATCAGAAACTGATTTTGAAAAACTCCCCATATCTACACCCATCATTGACAATCAATCAGCCTCCATCGGACGTTTTTATGAACTTCGATGCATTTAGAGAAAATACCGAGACTCGACTACACGCACATAAATGGGGCCAATTACAGATTGTTACTGGTGGTTCGCTAGAGATTGTAGCTGAAAAAACTCGATTTATCGCGCCTCCGCACCTAGCTGTTTGGGTTCCAGCTGAAGCCATGCATCACAGCTTTAATAGAAGGCCATTGCGTTACTGCTCGATTAATATTGAATCAAGCAAATCGCAATATATGCCAAGCCATACCTGCTTAGTTAGCCTTACGCCGATTGTCTCCGCAATTATAGAGGACTTTAGACTTCGTTCGATTAATGTGGCGAGCACCATTCCAGATCAAAGGTTAGTTAATGTACTGTTGGATCAGCTGTATCTTAGTGAAGAACAAAGCCATTTTTTACCCAATAGCCACCATAAGTTATTACAACCTATATTATCTACACTGGAACAAAATCCGACGGATGACACGTCACTTAATGAGTGGGCTAGCCGGGTGCATACTACAGAACGTACACTCGCAAGATACTGTCAAATAGAGTTGGGTATGAGCTTTACAGAATGGCGCATAAGATCAAAGTATCTGCATTCAATGACGTTATTAAAATCAGGGATGTCAGTGAAAGAGGTTGCGTTGACACTGGGTTATCATCAAGCAAGCCCTTTTATAGCGATGTTTAAAAAATACGCCAGTGAGACCCCTGATCAATACAAAACGAGGTTGGCCTAGGGTTGTGATAGTATTTATGGCTCATATTTTTAGGAGCCATAAATACATATAGAACGAGCGCTTTACTTCACCTTCCAGTATATCTGCTCATCCGCACGGATAGGTATGACAGTGTCTGTTCCAAAAGGCATTGTTTTGTCTACGTGCCAGCTTTCTTTCGTTAAGGTGATGTTGTCACTATTTCTAGGTATGCCATAAAAATCAGGCCCATTGTGACTGGTAAATGCTTCTAAGTTTTCCAGCTTGTTTTCTTTTTCAAAGACTTCGGCGTATAACTCTATAGCGGCATGAGCGGTATAAGAACCAGCACAGCCACAACTGTTCTCCTTTTTATCTTGTGAATGTGGTGCGGAATCAGTACCAATAAAGAATTTTTTGTTTCCACTGGTTGCCGCTTCTATTAGTGCTTTTTGGTGAATATTTCGCTTAAGAATAGGCAGACAAAATAAGTGAGGGCGTATGCCGCCGACAAGCATATGATTACGGTTGAACAGTAGGTGATGTACTGTGATCGTAGCGGCTACATTATCTCGCGCATTGTTGACAAATGCCACCGCTTCAGAGGTTGTAATATGTTCAACAACGATCTTCAGCGTAGTAAACTTCGCCACTATTGGTGCAAGAATCGTGTCCAAAAATATTTTTTCTCGGTCGAAAATATCGACTTCTGCTGTTGTCACTTCGCCATGAATTAGTAGCAGCATTCCAACTTTGTCCATCGCTTCAAGAACGGGGTAAAGTGCTTTTATCGATGTAACTCCAGAATCCGAGTTGGTGGTGGCTCCTGCAGGGTAAAGTTTTGCCGCGACGATTTTACCTGACGCTTTTGCATTTATAATATCTTCTGGTGTGGTGTTATCTGTTAGGTAAAGTGTCATTAATGGCTTGAAATGATCACACTCAATGTGTTCATTGATGCGTGTATAATAAGCCATTGCTAATTCAGTGTTAGTTATCGGTGGAATAGTATTGGGCATTATGATCGCACGCCCGTTATAGCGGCTTATGTCGCGAACGGTATCCGCTAAAACAGCCCCATCACGTAAGTGGACATGCCAGTCGTCTGGACGAGTAATGGTGAGAGTAGTCATGATTAGTTTGCTCCACTTTTAGAACTGATAAGTATCGATGCCGCTACTGAACTAGAACAATGAATTAGAAAAGTTATGGCGTCGGGATAATATTAGAAAAAGTGTTGTATTTCATCAATTTTTTATGAGTAAATGGTTTTAAAAGAAAACGTTTGCGCAATTTGTCACGACGTAAGCAAATAACCTTATAAGGAAATCCGATGTCTAACTTGTCTTTGTCCCTTCTTTCCCAAATTAATGTCTACCCAATTAAGTCAATTAAAGGTATCAGTCTATCTACTTCATGGGTTGAAAAACAAGGGATTATGTTTGATCGCCGATTTATGTTAGCGGATCAAGAGGGCGTGATGATCACGGCTAGAGCATATCCTCAATTAGTGAGAGTAAAGGCTAACCTGACACCTAACGGCATGTGGTTGAGCTTTGATAACACTGCACCTTACAAACTGTCGATGACTGAATTCGAGATGGAGCAAGTAAAAACGAATGTTTGGAATGATGTTTTCACTGCTTTTTCGACTACCGAATCTGCGAATCGTTGGTTTAGTTTAATTTTAGGTCTTCCTGTGCAGTTACTTTATACAGGCGAAGAGTCGAAACGTGCAAAGGAAAAATTCGGACATAGTGTTAGTTTTGCTGATGGTTATCCATTATTGGTTATCAGCGAAGGATCTCTCACGGCGCTAAACGAAAGAAGTTCGGATAACCATGATATGGCACAGTTCAGACCTAATATTGTTGTCTCTGGGGGGGAAGCCTTTGTAGAAGATAGCTGGAAACGAATTAAGATAGGTAACGTTGAGTTTGAGATAAGAAAGCCTTGTCAAAGATGTATTCTTACCACCGTTGATGCAGAAACTGGAAGCTATAAAGCCAATAAAGAACCATTAAAAACACTGATTAACTTTCGATCTTGTGAGAAAGGAGAGGTCTATTTTGGCCAAAACTTAGTCGCGCTAAACGAAGGGGCTATACAGATTGGTGACCCTATAGAAGTGTTAGAGTACAAGCCAAAAGAGGTTTACTTTGATAAAGGATTTACAAAGAGTATAGAGAATGAAAGCCTTCGATTAACCTGTGTTGAAATCGAAGAAGTAGCGAAAGACTTTGTGACTTATTGGCTAGAACCAACCCATGGTGTATTGCCTAATTATTCCCCTGGTCAGTATCTACCGATAGAGATTGAAGCTAATGGTGAATCGTACGCTCGTTTTTATACGCTTTCGTCTAGCCCTAGTCGTCTTGGGCGGTATGCGATATCAGTGAAGCGGGTGAATGGAGGTAAGGTATCGAACTATTTATCCGATAATATGCAAGTTGGGGAAGTATTAACAGCGGAAAGCCCATCCGGAAGCTTCCATTTGCAAGAAACGGCAGACCAACCTCTTTTGCTTTTGTCGGCGGGGAGTGGTGTTACCCCAATGATATCTATGTTGAGATTTTTGGCGGATCACAATCAACTCAATGATACGGTATTCTTCCATCAGTGCAGCACGATAGACGATATTCCTTTTAGAAATGAACTCGACACATTCCACGCACGATTTCCTGGGTTTAAGATGGTTATTTCCTTGAGTCAGGCGCACGAAGAATGGGAAGGCGTGAAAGGTAGATTAGCGTTGTCTCATATAAAGCATATTCCGGACGTAGAGTCGCGACAAGCCTTCGTGTGTGGACCGAAACCTTTTATGAATAAAGCAAAAAATTTGTTACTTAAAATGGGGTTACCTGAAACGAACTATCATCAAGAATCGTTTGGCGTAAGTACCGAAAATAAGGCAAAGGAAATCAAATCTGTAACTTTGAGCCTAAATGGACAAGAGTTTCAAGGTGATAATCAATCATCCATTTTACAGCAAGCAGAAAAACAGGGCTTATATATTGCCAATAGTTGTCGGGCGGGCTTGTGTGGGTCCTGTATGTTAGAACTCAAATCTGGCCAAGTTGATCAAGAAGACGTGCCTGCATTAACCAAGGATGATGCTGCGAACGGCAAGATACTTGCCTGTTGTAGTGTACCAACAACAGATGTCGAACTTTCAAGTTAATCTAAAAGTAGGTACTCTTTTGGGTTGGTGATTTCAACACTACGATTGGCATGTAGTATGTAATCCGACACATGGGTAATGATGTAGGTTTGTTTATTAGTAATCACATTGCCCACTTTGAGTTTGTTCAGTGGCTTATCGCTGGATGCACAGAACCAATCTTTATGTGCATGATCGTTAACCGTAACCAAAGTAATACTCTCGATAGCGATTGCGCGCGAACCGTAGTTTGCCAATATGACAAATTTATCGCCCGATACCATGCTTTCTACCTGACTTCCAGGTTTGAGTTGAGATAATGAATGAAGCTGCAATGGTGTTTGATTTCGCATATTTAGTGGTGTTTATCTAATGGTTAAAGTTAAATTAAAAGGTTATCAGTGACAGCCTCTCGATGAAGATATTATCAGAAAGTAAAAGCTCTATTGGCTTTCATGGATGCTTTTACTCGCTGATTCTTTCTGTAATTAGATACCGCTCCTATTATCAACAACCTCAGTCGTAAATGGTTGGTATTGCTTTTCTTTTATGCTGAGTAGCTTTGTAAGTGGCAACTATTCTATTTGTGACGTCTATAGATACTTCTTTGCCTTCCAAAAAATCATCGATCTGATCGTAAGTGAGATGCAGCGCATCTTCATCCGCTTTTTGAGGAGACAACTCTTCTAGATCCGCTGTCGGTGTCTTATTCACCAACACATGAGGTGCTCCTAGTGTATTAGCGAGTTGTCTGACCTGACGTTTACTCAAACCAAATAATGGCGCTAAATCACAAGCTCCGTCTCCAAATTTTGTGTAGAACCCCGTTATATTTTCCGCTGAGTGATCGGTACCTATGACCAGTCCGCCAACGTAACCTGCAATTTCGTATTGAGCGACCATACGTGCTCGGGCTTTAACGTTACCTTTTACAAAATCATGTTTAGCATCGTTGTCAGGAAGAATACCAGCCCCGTATAGCGCTTCACCTGTGGCGGCGTGGATACCATCGACCCCTGCTTTTATATTAACAGAAACCGAGTGGCTTGGTTTTATAAAGGAAAGGGCAAGCTGTGCTTCCTCTTCGTCTTTCTGTTCGCCATAGGGAAGACGAACCGCAATGAACTGATATTCGTTGGTTGAGGATGCTTCATTCAAACCAATAACGGCGAGTTGAGCGAGACGGCCACAAGTGGTTGAATCAATACCGCCGCTAATACCTAATACTAGTGATTTACAACCGGATTCGGTCAGTTTGTTTTTAATGAACTCGACTCGACGATTAATCTCAAAATCTGGGTCGATAGAAGCTAATACGCGCATCTCTTCACGAATTTGATGTTCCATTTGGGTTCCTTTTCCTACAAAATGTATCAACAGGTAATATCATACCTAAATAATCACAATTAAAAACAGTGAAAATCTATCTTATGTCGTTAAAAATAGAGAACAAAACTAAAATTGCCGTGTTTGGGAGCGCATTTAATCCACCGAGCTTAGGCCATAAGAGCGTCATCGATTCGTTGGGTCATTTTGACAAGGTTATCTTAGTTCCAAGTATCTCGCACGCCTGGGGAAAGGAAATGTTGGATTACGAACTACGTTGTCAGTTAGTTGAGTTATTTGCCAAAGATTTGAGTTCGAAAAAGATAGAGGTATCCAAGGTAGAAAAAGATCTATACGAACCAGAACAGAGCGTGACAACATTTGCAGTATTGTCGGCATTGGAAAAACACTACACTAACGCTGAGTTTACTTTCGTTATGGGGCCTGATAACTTCATAAATTTTGATAAATTTTTTAATTACAAAGGAATACTGGCACGTTGGTCGGTGACTGTGTGCCCAGAAAAACTGAACATTAGAAGCTCATTTATTAGAGATAATCTAAGAAACAAAAAATCCGTGAATAAATTGACGACATCCTCGGTCGAGAAGTACCTTTCAGAAAACAATGTATATTAATGTATTCTCCGATACTGTTTTGCTGCAATACCAACACTACTAAATAACTGGTCAGATGAAATGTGCTCGCACATGGATGTATCTAACGGTTCGTTTCATCGTCTCGATATACTGGTATCAAACGAGTTTAAAGAGACGATCCAAAACCAAATTCATACAAGCCAACAAATTCTTGTTGTGAAACATCAAACAGTTCTAATGCAACCTGTTCGGGTTTCTTTCCCGAAAGCACGCGCTTACGCGCTTCTCTTAGCTTTAATGAGAAATGGATTTCGGCATCTAGTCCCGCGTTATTGTTTGGTGCCCAAGCGTTAAATTGCTGGCTCAGTTGACTCATTAGTAGCTGAGGCTTGGTATTTTTCACCTCATGACGAACGACCTGCAGTAAAACTTGATGGTAATCGTTGTCGAGAGACGAATCCGTCAACAAACTAAATGCATTCTCTGTGATATCACTTGCTTCAACAAAGCCAACTTTATTCGTAAAAGAGTCGGCAAGTCGTTGAGAAAATGCAATAGTTGAAACGTTAGACAATGCAAAAAAGGTCGTTGAGACTAAGCAATCAGCAGGTATCCAAAAATATTGCCCTGGTTCTACCGCGTATTCATTCTTGCCCACCTTGATCAAAATCGTGCCTTGAGTGACGGTCATCAGCGAGTGTTTTAAGGTCTTTTGTCGTGATGAAATAGTGATGTAGGGATGAGAAATGTTTTCAAATTGAATAGAGTAGTTCATAGTGGCCTCGAATAATTCGCCGCTAGGTTACCTGTTATTTGACATAAAGCCAATATAGTTAGCACAAGAGCTAACCTAACGATGCATCCCGGCTTCAGGTTAGTTGCGGTATCACTCATAATGAGCAATTTTCAATACATACTCTGGTCGGACCATGATTAAATACCAATACTAATGCTGAATATAAGCCAAAGAGTGCGTAGAATTAGCCCGATTTTAAAATAATGAAGAAAAATATGAATTCTGAAAAAGATGTTTACCAAGAAATTCGACCATACAATGATTCAGAAATTAGTGGCGCTATTGATCGTTTGGTTTGTGACCAAGAGTTTGTCAGTGCCATTATTAATCATCGTTTTGCAACCAAGCCTGTGTGGCTTAAGACGCTTCTCTCTCCGTTTGTGAAGATCACTTTAAAAACGAAATGGGGTAAACTAAAAACGGTAGCCGATGTGCAATTGGAGGTTGAAAGGTATCTTGCGAATACACTTAGAAAAACAACCGATGGTGTGGTTTTTGAGGGACTTGACAGTTTAGATAGCAATATTCCTTATTTGTTTGTGTCCAACCATAGAGACATCGCGATGGATCCAGCACTCATCAATTATGGTTTATATAATAGTAAGCACAAGACAGTCAGAATAGCGACGGGAGACAACCTACTTAAAAAACCATGTGCGACGGAGCTGATGAGGCTAAATAAGAGTTTTATTGTAAGACGTTCTATTAAGGCACCAAGAGAGCTGTTGAAAGCGCTGGGTTTGCTATCTTCTTATATCAAAAACTCATTAGA
Source organism: Vibrio sp. DW001 (assembly GCF_029016285.1). NCBI lineage: Bacteria > Pseudomonadati > Pseudomonadota > Gammaproteobacteria > Vibrionales > Vibrionaceae > Vibrio > Vibrio sp. DW001. The sequence continues at coordinate 1,619,261 of NZ_CP091976.1, forward strand.
GACAGGAAATTCCATCTGGATTGCTCAACGAGAAGGTCGAGCTAAGGACGGAAACGATATCACTGAGCCTGCAATACTTAAGATGTTTCATGTTGAAGGTCGAAAAAGAAAAGTGGGATTTGGCGAATATATAAAGTCGCTAAATATAGTTCCGGTTGCGATCTCCTATGAGAATGACCCATGTGATTTAGACAAAGCTAGAGAACTTGACGAAAAACGGAATAATGGAAGCTATGAAAAAACTGAGTTTGAAGATATTGAGAGTATCGTCAAAGGTATCGTCGGCTATAAGGGAAGGGTATCGGTTTGTTTTGGTCGTGTCATAGAGAAAGAATTTGATAAGCCAGAAGAGCTCGCCCTAGAAATAGATAAGCAGATAAGTCAGCTGTATACGCTTTATCCTGTTAATCTTTATGCAGCGGGCATTGAAGACGATTCTATAACAGATAAAGTCAAACAAGACTTCAATGACAAACTAGACCAGTTATCAGATGGAGCAAAGAAGGTATTGACCAATATGTACGCTAACCCAGTTCATAATAAAGGGCAATAAAAGGAGCATTACGCTCCTTTCAACTAGCAAATACGATCTAATTTTTGGCTGGACGTTGAAAGGGACATATCAATTTGATCTGCCTTGGCTTATCTAGCCACAGCTCCACCAAGGTTTAGATTTTTCGGCCATGTTTTGATGACATTACCACCGAGAAATATATTGCCATCAACCGTCATGGTTTCAGGGAATGCATTTACCTTAGAGCCACCAATGTACAGGTCGCCCTTTATTATAATGTCATTGGGTAACTCTGTTAACGGTGTACGAATTACACTCAAATCACCATTCACACTCAATCTGGCTGGCAAAGATTTAAGCTGCGTATCGGTAAAATTAATGTAACCGCCTACTTGAATACCAGCAGGCCATGTTTCGATTGTAGCGCCAAGAAAATTGGCATAGCCTTTAATTTTGGTGCCTTTTCGAATCTGCTTAAGTGCACTGTTTGAAGCATCTAAATTGCCATTTACCACTAGACCTTGTGGGAGTTTTTCTATGCTTGTTTTTGAAATATTTAGATTACCTTTCACGACCAAACCAGTTGGTAAAGAAGTATAAGGTTTGTTTCGAAGATATAGATTACCGTAACTATCCAGATGATTCAGTATTTCATACTCGTCAAGCGGCGTAGCAATACAAGCCGAGGGTAGAATCAAGCAGCATAGAATGAGTATTGTTTTATTAAAATACATGGGCAATTTCTTAATGATTTTATTACCTATCGGCACAGAACTGAAAAACTGAAGACGTGGTGTAGAAACGAGCTAAAGAGTTTAGCCCGTTGATATTTGAGATTTAGCGACTGATCGAACGGGACTTGAGCTCAAAAATCAGTTTTTCAGCACTTACTTCAAACTTGAATTGGACATGCAACTCTTTCGCATCGTCAGCAATTGGGCTCGAATCATACTCAACATTTGCGCAAACGTCTTTTGCTAGTACTATGTATTTGTCGAGCTCGGCTTGTAGAAGCTGCTTGGACTGAGCGAATATAGATACGTCAGCAACCTCGTCACCTTCTCCAATGATAAATCCTACTTCAGCAGTAACACCACATGCTTCACAAAGTTCATTTTCTGGATCAATACCATTTGTATCTTTGGTCATAACAATTCCTCTTACTTAAAGTCGCTCTATACTACATTAGCTACTTGATAGATAACCAGAAAAATATGCCCAGTTTAGAACAATATCGGGTTGAAAAAAAACCTATTAGCAAAGTTGTATAGCAATAGTTTCAAGATGCCAATCATCTAATCGGTAAAACCATTTAATGTAGATCAAATAGTACGAATGGCTATATCTAATGTCGCCATTTTACTGATCGTTGAATAGTTAAGGACGTCGTCAAAAAGAGGTGATATATGCCAAAAAGAAGCAAAATTGAAACTAAAGTGACTATCCAAAGAATTTTAGATGCGGTTGCCGATCAGTTGCTGAGATTGGGTTACGACAAAATGTCGTACACGACATTAAGTCAACAGACAGGAATTTCGAGAACAGGAATCAGTCATCACTTCCCTAAGAAGCAAGATTTTATGTTGGCGTTAGATGAGCGCATATATGGGATGCTAGTGTCTCATCTAGATCTGGATGATAAATTGGAAAATTTCTCTGAGAGTTGGGTGAGTTCTCTAGGCAGGCCTGAATTCAAATCGATTCTTCGCATTATATTCCATCATATTGTTGCATTTGAAAATGGTGAAAAACCGGTGCAGGGAGGCATTGATAGGCTAGACAATCTGCTCAATAATAAATATGGCAGCGAAAGTAAACGAGAATTGGAGTGGCTTATTGGAAAATCGCTGGTTGAGATAAGTTTTAAGGCGTGAGTTAATCAAATACTATCCCAACGAGTCAGAGTCGGGATAGTTTATTCGTTATATCATTGTAAACGACAGTGGAAACTTAAATCTTTATAGCATCTATTACGTTTAATTTTTTTTCTTGATACATCTTGAAGAGGAAATAAACGTTTACGCAAGCAATAAAAGCATTAGTCGCCACAACGGGCATTGCCCCAATCATTACACCGTAAATTACAAAAAATGTACAGCCAACAAAGTTTAGAACGCGTAATTTTACGATGTCTTTCATTGTTAATGAAATAGCAACCATTATAGAAGCGACGTAACCCATAATTTCAATCATATTAAATTCCATTATTAAATCCTCATTTGAATGCCGATAATTCGGTACCAATTCTTCTCTTCGTGAGATATACGAGGAAGCTCCGTGCCTCGAATGGTTCTACTTGTTAATTGGCGCTGAATATATCAGGTACAAGAGTGTGAGGAAAGCCACAAAAATGGATTTTTAGTAAGTTAGCGATTACGCAAACGTTTAACAAAAGAAAAGACGTATTTGATTACCGAATCTATTGAAAATTTGTATAAAAAAACCTCAATATTGGTAGCCCAACTATTGAGGTTTAGTTTATGTACCATAACGTTACATTGCAGAGAGGTTATTTTTTACCTTGAGACTGCTTGTCGACTTCGGTTAGTTCTCTAATACGACGACTGATTTCACGTCGTGATTTTGAGATCTCTGCGCTACTAATAATGTGGTCATCGACACGATCTTCGTAATCGGCTTTCATGTTCTTAATAATAAGAACAATTTCGTCGTGTGACATTTGAGGTTTGATATAATCCAACAGGTTGTCCAAAAGTTCTACGCGTTTGGTGTTATCACGGACCTTTTTTTCGTTGTCTTGGAGTTCACGCTTTAATTTATTTTTGCGACGAGCTTGATTCACAATCTCAAAAACGTTGTTCATGACGGTATCTTCCTAAATTTATGTAATGTTGTTAACTCGCTAAAGCATATCAGACGTTTTGAGAACAGTCATATCATAAATGGAGAGAATTTCACTACCTACTAAAAGTAAACTGAGGTAAGGATTGTTATTCGATCAATATGTCGTTATAAAATAGAAATCAAATCAGAGGTTGTGGAATTTAAAGATAATCATACATATGCAAAAAATAAACAGTGAATCCAGTCTCAAAGTATCATTACGTCTGCAACGTGCTTACTTAAAGGCACGAGGAGAGCAAGACCTTGTCGAAGTTGATTTGAACAGGGCTCGTATTATTTTGGTCGATCGAAATGGCAAATTAATCAAAGAATTACATAAGAATGAGCACTAGTTAAGGCAACACAATTTCTGGGTGAACATATCAAATTGCCAATGAGTTACTCAACATATAACCATAAGGAATGAGTATGAAAATTGAATTGTCAGCTATCGAAGCACGAGTGATTGGATGTCTTTTAGAGAAAGAAGCGACGACTCCTGATCTTTATCCACTCACATTAAATAGTTTAACTAACGCATGTAACCAAAAAAGCAACCGCGAACCAGTCATGTCGCTGAGTGAAAGTGACGTATTAGACGCGGTTGAGAACCTTATATCAAAACGTATGGTAAGTGATGAAAGTGCGTTTAATAGTCGTGTCTCAAAATATCGACATCGTTTCTGTAACACTGAATTTGGTGATCTGCAGTTTTCTCAGCAAGAAAAAGGCGTGGTTTGTTGTTTTCTTCTTCGAGGAGCACAAACACCAGGTGAGCTGAGAACTCGGACGAACAGGCTGTGTCAGTTCACCGATGTAAAAGAAACGGAAGCGGTGCTAGATAAATTGTCTGTTAATGATGTTGAGTCGGCGATTGTGGTCAAACTGCCCAGAGAAGCGGGTAAGAGGGAATCACGGTATATGCATCAGTTTTGTGGAGAAGTCGATCTAGACGCGTTCTCAACTGCATCTGCAATCCAATATGAGGGTGTTAAACAGCAAGAAAATCAGAAGCTTCTTGAACTAGAAGAAGAGCTTGCCTTAGTTAAAAAAGAAGTGGCGGAGTTACGCGAAATGTTAGAGCTGTTACTTTAAGCTTATGTCTGATTTCGTTAACAAGCAATCGAACACAAGTTGGTGGGTATACCTAATCCGCAATAACAGAAATGCCCTGTATTGCGGAGTTACTAACAACTTGGAACGTAGATTTAAAATGCATCAGGATGGAAAGGGAGCGAAGGCCTTAAAAGGTAAAGGGCCATTAGTTTTAGAATGGTCTCAAGAGCTAAATAATAAAGTCTCTGCTATGCAATTGGAATATAAAATAAAACAATTGAAAAAGATCGATAAAGAAACATTGGTCAAGGATGGCTATGTCTTTCCACAAGTGTGATTTGTTTTTCTAGCCGCTATTTTTAGACCAATATCGCGAAATAATCTATTTTTACTGTTATTATACATAGCGCTCATCAATGATATGAGCCTTATATATAATTAATTTTACAGTTGAGATGTCTATGAAAACGATGAATAAGATTGGTTTGGCTATCGGTGTGGCGACAATGTCTAGTTCAGTCCTTGCCGCTACGCATATTGCGGATAGTCGTGGTAATGGTATGGGAAACACTGGCGTGGCGAGCGCTGACTATTTGGTTGCCCCTTTTTACAATCCCGCGTTAACCGCGCAGTATAGAGAGTCCGACAATTTTGCATTGTTAATTCCTGGTGTTGGTATGACAGTAAGAGATAGCGAGGACACGCTTCAGGAAATAGATGATCTTCAAGATACTATAGATCAATTTAAAGCTTCTCCTGACCAATCTAACATCAATCAACTTAACAGCCACTTGGATGATCTTACGGGTAATAAGCCATTAACGGTTACCGCTACAGCCGGTATCGCTGTTGCGATACCCAACGCTTTCGTTGCTGTGAATTTTTTTGGTCGAGGTTATGTAGAAATAATTGCAGAGACTGATATTGCTTCTTTATCCGAATCTGGTGGTGATACTCAAACTCGATACGAAAACTCGAATGTAAACCTAGCCGCATTTGGCTATACGGAATATGGAATATCGTTTGCTAAAAAACTGGTGATTAGTGGGCAAGAATTTTCACTTGGTATCTCGCCAAAATACCAGGAACTTCGAACCTATTCAGATATTGTAAATGTCGAAGATTTTGACCTAGATGACTATGATGAAAGTGAGGTTAACGACACCGCATTTAATTTAGATTTGGGTGCGGTTTGGTACAAAGAGCAGTGGAGAGTGGCGTTTGCTATAAGAGATCTGTTTAAGCAAGAAATCGAAACCGCCAACTTAAATTACAAATATGAGCTTACACCTCAAGCCACGTTAGGTTTTGCTTATTCTTCTCGGTTTTTTACCGCGGCTTTAGATGCAGATTTGACCGCACAGACTCGTTATGCCAACGTTGATGATGACACACAATTTGTCCGTTTTGGTTTAGAAGGAAATGCTTGGGATTGGTTGCAACTCAGAGCCGGCTATCAAATTGACCTAGAAAACACGATCGATAATATGGTTACAGCGGGCGTTGGAATATCACCATTCGATGTCGTTAATATCGATGTAGCCGGTTCGTATGCCGGCGAAAATGAATTTGGTGCCTCTGCTAACCTAGCGCTTACATTCTAAATCAGTATCTAATCGTCACAATTTTATACGCTATCGGTATCTGCCGATGGCTTCTTTTTAATAGATAAGCCTATAAATGTTGCTATAACCCTTTATTCTCTATTATGATTTGGAAACAGACTCTTATCTAGGGCGTTTAATGAAGGTCAATTTAGCTCGGTTGTCACTGGTGGCTTGTCTCTATTCATCCTACAGTTTGTCGGTTGAAGTGCTTAGCCCATATTGGAGCTATTCTGATTTTCTTAATTCCCATCCAGAACAACAAAAACTGACAAGCGAACTAGCCCTAACGATAGACAATATTCCTGTACTTTTGCAAGTTGTGCAGAAAGATCCTATTCATATCTCGGTGGTATACCCTGGGGAACAGGAATCGGACTATTGGCGTAGAAATATCCTCGCGTTTGAACAGCGGTTAATCGAACTTAATATCACATATTCTCTTGAACAAATATTCACTCGACCTAACGCAGACGTAAAGCAACGAAACTCATTTCTTAACAACGCCCTTAAGAAAAATACAGACTACCTGATCTTTACTTTAGAAACGGGTAGACATAAAAAATTTATTGAACACGTTTTGTATAACTCTGATACCAAACTCATCTTGCAAAATATTACCACGCCCGTGAAAACCTGGGATAAAAAGCAACCGTTTCTATATGTAGGTTTTGACCACCTTGTGGGCAGCTTAATGCTCGCCGATTATTTTAAAAAGGCATTACCCCAAGGAGCAGAGTATTCGATGCTGTATTACTCTCAAGGTTATATTAGTGACGCTAGAGGTGACACTTTTATTGATGCTATGGCAAATGATAGAAGATACAAACTCGCTTCTTCATATTATACAAAAGCAACGAAAGAAACGGGCTACATCGCCGCTAAATCGGCGCTAAGTCAGTCATCAGAAATAGATTTTCTTTATGCCTGCTCTACCGACGTAGCGTTAGGTGCCATCAACGCGATAAAAGAGTCAGGAAATACTCAAATTAAGATTAATGGCTGGGGTGGTGGGTCCGCTGAACTCGATGCTATCGCTAATGGTGATTTAGACGTCACTGTTATGCGAATGAACGATGATACAGGCGTTGCAATGGCTGAAGCCATAAAGTGGGATATAGAAGGTCGAGAGGTACCTATCGTGTATTCGGGGAGCTTCGAACTTATTACAAAAGAAGACAGTGCGGAAAAAATCGAACGTTTAAAAAAACGAGCTTTTAGGTATTCCGATAAATGATGCGTATTAAAAGAGAATCTAAACCACGGTCGATGGTTAATCTGACCGTTCGTCTCATTTTTGTTGTGTTTACATTGCTCATTGCTCTTCTTTTAGGTTTCAGTTACCAATTCAGCTCCACAGCAGTAACCCAAGAAATAGAACGTAATATCATTCAAACAGCGTCGTTGTTACAAAACCTAATCGATTATCGGTTGGGTACGATGCAATCCAATCAAAATAGCCAGACAAACAGCGTCACGTTGTCCAGTTTTGTTGAATCTGAAGAGATATCCAAGATTGACGACTACTTTCTCTCTATCGATCAAGCGAATTTAAAAAACTCACCAGATTTTCGATTTATTTCAAAATCGCAATCCCTTTTCTGGGATGACGGAAATTCGTCATTTTTTGGGATAGAGCAACGCCACTTAGATAGACTCGTACTCGATGTTGCTTATAGTGATAGTTGGCATTTCATCGCGCTATCAACTAATTCTGGAGAACGACATTTGTTAATAAGGCGGATGCCAGTCGTTGAAAGCAATCGAGGGGAGGTATTAGGCAAATTATTTATCGTTATGGTTCTTAACAATAACTTCGCACTGGTTGAAAACCTAAAAAACACCAGTAATACGACGGAGGTTGTTTTAATGGTGAATGGCAAACCGGTTGCTTCAACGGTTAAATTAGGTCGGGATCTTTTAATTCGGATCCAAGAATCTAAAAGGCCTTCCCCAGTTTATAATAGTACGTTAATGGCAAATAGTATTGACGTAAAAGTAGATGGTGTTGTTAGCCCAATTAGTGTCTATTCGTTGCAAGATAATCAGAATTTTTTATCATTAGAAGACAACTTCAAGATCAGCCTTATTTTCTCATTTCTCTCGATTGTTATATCGGCCTTTTTGGCAAGATTTCTCATTCATAAACGAATTACAAGTGAACTTACCTCTCTAATGACATACGCGAAAATTGCCCGAGATGAGCGGAAGGTGTCCAAATTTGAAGGCTCGATCGTGTCTGAATTTGACCACATTGGTCATACTTTAGAACATACTTTTTCGGAACTATTAGAAAAAGAAAAGTTATTTCAAGATCTGTTTAACTTCGCATTATCTCCGATAGTGGTTTGGAATGGCGATGGAAAAATTATTAGGATGAACCCAGCAGCAGAAAAGGCGTTTAGGCTGGATGATGTGCATAATGAAGGCGACTATCAAGCGTTCCAAATGAGAATTGTCGCTCATATAAAAATGGTTGCTACAGGGGCAGTCTTAACCGGTATAAAAATCCCGATTAGTAAAACAGTTTATCTTTGGAACCTATCACCGATTTCTTTAGACGATGAAATACACACTATTATCGGACAGGGATTGGATATTACTTCTCTCGTTGAAGCGGAAAGGCAAAGTAACCTGGCTCGCGTAGAAGCAGAAAAAACAGCAACAGCGAGAGCTGAATTTATGGCACGAATAAGTCATGAGATCAGAACGCCACTAAACGGCATATTAGGCATATCTCAGTTGCTGAAAAAGAGTACGCACAGGCAAGATCAAGCAGAGAAAATTGACGTGTTATGTCAGAGTGGAGAGCATCTCCTGGCGGTGCTAAATGACATATTAGACTTCTCAAGGATTGAACAAGGCAAACTTAATATAGAAAAAAACAGCTTCGTTTTAGCAAGCTTGGTTAACACGATAGAGAATATATATTCGCCGCTATGTGATGATAAGAATATCAGACTCAATGTGAGCAACCAAGTTCCACGTGAGACAATGATATTGTCAGACCAAGTTCGTCTTACTCAGATATTGTTTAATCTATTGAGTAACGCACTAAAATTTACCCATTCAGGGCAGATTGATGTCATATTTTCGATGTTATTAAATCAGCAAGGTAAAACACAATTAAGCATTGAGGTTAGTGATACAGGTATAGGCATTTCTGACCAAAATCTAGACACTATCTTTGACCCATTCACTCAATCAGAAAGAACGTCGATAAGAGAATATGGAGGCAGTGGTTTAGGTCTCTCTATAGTGAAACTGCTTGTTGATATGCTTGAAGGTGAAGTCAGTATTACGAGTAAAGAGCACATTGGGACAACGCTGCTATTGCGAATTCCTATTGAAGAACAAAATGAATGGCAAGGCTTGGATACAACATTTAGAAAGAATAGGCCTATCGAGCTATTTGACAGAAAATTATCCATGCTTTTGGTAGAAGACAATAAGACCAATGCCTTTATTGCGAAAGCGTTCTGCGAGAAATACGGGTTTGTTGTCGACTGGGCTGAAGATGGTGTTACCGCGTTAGCTCAACTAAAAAAGAAAACGTTTGATCTCATTATGATGGATAACCAAATGCCAAATATGGATGGGATTGAAACGACACAATTGATTCGAGATGAAATGGGTCTTTTGATTCCAATAATTGCATGTACAGCGGACGGTTTTGAAGAAACCAAGCAGGCGTTTTTGCAGGCTGGTGCTAATTATGTATTAGTAAAACCGATAAAAGAGGGCCCTTTACGTGAGGCGCTTTTACTATTCAAAGCAAATTTTGTTGATAAGTAGCAAAGTAAAAGATCTTAGTGATCAAACGACAATTCTAGAATTTCGTATTTAAGGTCGTTTTTAATATCGATAGTTTTCTCAAATCTAATTCCGATCAATAACCCGCCGGCATGGCGCCGAATATTAACGATATGGCATTGTGGGATGTCTTTAGGAAAATGGGTGAGTTTAGGGATGATGGTCACAATGGACTCTTTGGTGAGTTCCAACGTTTTATTTAAATAGATGCCACAACCAGACGCTGAAAGATCTCGTAGTGTGCCATTTACCTGAGTGTCATGGTGTGAAACTACAACCGGTATATTGAGTTTAAAGCGTTTGTCTTCTCGGATCGGTTTCGATTCAAAATTGTAGGGAATACGGATGAAAATTAGCCATGTAGGGCGAGATATGATGGTGATAATCTTAGTTTTAAATGCAATGATATGACCCAACTCAGTGTCCGTAATTCCCCTAACGACAACGGAGACATTACTTGTTTTACGGGTAATGAGGTCTTCCACCGCTTTTTGGCTCATATCGAGTAACATGAATTGATTGTCTTTAACACCAACTAAATTGCATTGAAGGTTGTACTCATCGTTAGGACCGAATTTGATAGTCACCGATAGGCGCATTCCAAACTCTACGTAGTGTTTGATTTCGTTCGTGCTATGGTTTTTCGTGCTCATGTGTCCCTTGAACTGTGTGTACTTCCTGCGTCCAATAGATTAGCGGTATTCGATGAAGTTTTGTAGGAAATTTTTCAAATAATGGAGGTTGAGTCAGTGTAGAAGGAAGATGAACAAGAGCTTGAGTGTTATACGTGAGTATCTAAAATTGTACCAATTATATCATTTGAACGTTGAATTAAGCTTGCACCAGCTTGATTATAGGTTTTAGCTTGTTGAAGTTTAACGAGAGAATCTTCGGTAGTTGGTGAGGTTCTTTCTTTAAAAACTTCCATCTTTTTATCATCGATTTTGTTAAATTCGAGGTCACCTAATATTGTAGAGTCAGCAATTTCGCTCGCCGCTTCGTCGGAAAGAACTTGGGAACGTTGAATTAGTTGGTAACCAGAGTTTATCGATGACACAGACATCATATTCTCCTTAGCTTGTACGTAAAGAATAATCCTGTTTGATGATAGTTACAAATTATTAGGCTTAAATAGGATAAAATAACGAAGGACCAATTATACCAATAAAGTAAAATTAGCGAAAAAAATAGATTTAGCGAAATAAGCTAGAGATAAGATCAAGCTCTTCAGCTGTGACCAGAGGTTCTTCTTTACGTTCTTCAAGTTTAGATTCTATATCATCTTGTAATTTTTTGAGTTGTTGGGGAGACAGCAACTCTACACGAGTCTGAAATTCCTCAAATTGTTTCTGGCCCATTCTATCTCTCCTATACACTTAATTTTAATGTATACCTGTAATGATTGTTGACTCATTCTGACGGTCCTTGTGTAGGGAATCCTTCATCTACCGTAGGTAATATAGTACGGAGTATGGTTATTAATGTGCGAGCAATGTCAGGAGTAATCAGGTGAATGTTAAAATCACCCTGTCACTTAGGCTATAATATAGACGATTTATGCGGTAGAAAATGAATATTGCTGATAATGTATACAATTTTCATTATTGTGTTTTACTTCGATTGGCAAAGTTGTTGGCCAAGGATTGCAGTTCTGGCAACATTCTATAAATCAAATGAAGCTGTTGTAAAACCATTCTTGCTGACCCTTCTTCGTCTTTTCGCCACTCCGAAAGTTTGCCTTCAATATCGCTATAGTTTTGCTGATTTATTTGCGATTCACAGTCGTTGCTCAATTGGGTATTTAGTGCATCTAACACGCCATGTATTTCTCGATGGGCTTCTAGAATTAATAGGTGTGTAGAGTTGTCAGAAATTCTCTGTCTATGGGCGCCAAGGGCTGATATATAGCTTAAAAGAGCGTGGTTTAAAGTCAAGAATCTGAAACTGTCATCAACGGATGACCGATATTTACCCGGTTCGACTAACATATTGGTGATGGCAGAACTAAGTAATGACGCTTGATTATGGGCGTGACGTCGTGCAATCCGATACGCTAAATCGTTATGTTTTCCAATTCTATATTGGCCGATAATCTGCGCAAGATAGAATTTGTTCGCTGAGATAGATTCAGCCATAACGCCATGTAATCTTTTAGATTGCCAATCAGGCAAAATATAAGTAACCGCACCTACTGCCAGTAAACAACCAACGATAGTATCTGTTAGCCTCGGCAATATCACGGCGTATCCCTCTCCTAATTGATCAAAGCAGAATAAGACTAAGATAGTTATAAAGGCAGTGGCATAGCTGTAATTATTGAGTCTAAACACAAAGAAGGCGACACCAGACAGAACGATGATAACCAATTGACTTAGTAACGAGGGGAACAGCGACAGCAGTACCACACCAATTAATAATCCCGCCAAGGTTCCGACTACCCGAGACGTTAATTTTTGTTTTGTCGCACTATAATTTGGCTGGCATACGAACAGTGTCGTAAGCAATATCCAATAGCCTCTTTCTATGTCGAACAATTGAATGATCCCGTAGCCTAAAGCTAAAGCAATAGACAAACGAATAGCGTGCCGAAAGAGCAGTGATGACGGGTTGAGATTAGATTTCACTCGCAACCACATCTCCCTAAAAGTATGGGCATCGGTGTCATCGAGAACATCGTCATTTTCTCGATTGATGGCGTCAGGGTTACTCACGTTTGATAACAGCTTTTCGATGGTAGAAAGGTTTCTAAAAAGGTAATTAAGTTGTTCTAGAAGTGGGTCGAGTTGTCTTTCTTGTTGTGATTCGAGATATTTAATTGAGCGCTGAATATCTTCTAGAGCGCGGTTTGAGTCCGCACTATGCTCATAATTAGTACCGGAGTTAATACAAGATGCAATTTCCGCACAAGAATTGGATTGTATATCGATCAGATATTTAAAGCGGAACATGATGTCAGAATGAATAAAACTCGCTGCTAAATCTTGGTATCGATAGTGACTAGAGCTTATTCTTTCATGGATATCTTGGGCTAGGAAATAGATCTTGAGAAAACGGTCGCTTGGGCCGTCTACAATACCGCGATTAGAACGGGAAAGAATGGTTTGTTTAAAATTGTTCAGTGCATCAACGGTATTTACATTCAGCCTTGCCTCTTGGATTCTAAATGGCTGTGGGATCAGATCGATATTCGGGTGGAATAGATGCTTTTTCGCATCAAAATAGTTTGAAAGTTGCGTGAATACGGCGGCTAAACTTTGTTGTACAGGTCGTAATGGTGCAATGCTATACCAAACGGTAGAGCTCAGGAAATACCATGTTGAGCCGGTGAGAAGTAATGAAGGTTGCTGCCAGATGTTAATGCTTTCGTGAGCCCCTAACATTGTGTAGATAGCGATGAGAAGCGAACCAAACGCTATTTTTGCGTATCTTGGTCCAATAGCGCCAATCATTATAAATCCAATAGAGGACGAGAAAAGACCAATAGCAAAAAATATGGGGTAGTTAAATAAGAATTCGATTGAAAATGTTGCGATAACGAAGCAGAGCAGGGTTAACGTTTGTGCCTTAATCCTCCCCTTAAAATTGTCGTCCGATTCAGCTAAAGCAGCCGCAATTACACCCAGAATCAATGGTGTTGCGAATTCCTGCATCTGAAAGTACCAACAAGGGATAGTCACCCCAAGTAAGGTGATGAGTATAAGGACGCTATGATTAATAGCGGGAATAACCCATAGTCGTTTAACATTGATTAAAAAAGGCACAAAAATAAGCTTCTTTATAGAGGACCATTCGGAAATAAGATTTTGCTTGAATAGCACAATAAATCAATGAAAAAATGAATAAATTTTTCTTGGTACAATATTCAATTTTTCATCTTGGTTAGCTATTCAGGAGAAAATAGTTGTATTATTTCAGCTTGAAAGTATTTGATTTATTTAAGAGTGTATAGGTTATGGAATTAAAGGCGACTGAGAATGCTCAGTTTTTTGTCCAAAAAGAATACAGCCATGTATTGATTGAAGATGATTACCTAATTATTTCATCCTGCAATGCAGAGGAAAGAATCCCATTTTCTGTATGGAGTGGCGATGTCACTTTGGAAAGGGGCCTTCTTTGGGGAACCCTAATTTTCCATGCACATTCTGTAGAAAACACGTCAACCGCTTGGCTTGTGCAAGGGTTACCTTGGGACGAATGTAAGACATTCGCTAAATACGCGGTACATACTTATAAGGAATGGCACTCTGAGCAGTGCAGGCATCTAAGAGATCATATTCCAAAATGGAAAGAGAGTTTAAATCTATTAAAGAAACAGCCTGCCTATTTACCTGATTCTGATGTATATGTTTGGCGAGAAAACGTATTTTCTCAGCTTAGAGAGATGAGAATATCAATCGATGAGGCAACACAAAGAATGCCAAATGCGATGAAAGATATTGTGTCTTGGCTGACGGATGTAGAACGCTTGGTTGACGATAGAAATGAACGTTGGCTTGAAACTGAAAGGTTAAACTGGGAGGTTTTATTTTCCCAGATTGAATCGTCACCTCTAAATGCGTCTCAGCAACATGCCGTTCTACTTAATAATGATAATAACCTTGTGCTTGCAGGGGCTGGGACAGGCAAAACAAGTATCTTAACTGCACGTATCGCCTATTTGTTGCAGAGTCACCTAGCGCAGCCCAATCAACTTCTTATGTTGGCCTTTGGCAAAGATGCGGTAAAAGAGATGGAAGCGCGCTTAAGAGATAAAATTGGATCCGGTGCGTCAGATGTAACTGTGGACACATTTCATCAACTTGGGCTTAGCATCATCACTAAAGTCGAGCAACGTTCTGTTGAACTGTCCCCATTTTCTACTGATCCAAAGCACAAGCTGAAATGGTGCAGCGATTGGCTAAAAAGCCATTGGCAAACTGACACAAATTTGAAACGTTGGCGGAAGCACCTTTCGGTTTGGCCGATAGCTTACCTAAAAGGTGATGATGAATTATCTGGCCAATCAGAAAATTTGAAACTCATTAACTGGCTAGTGAACCAGCTGGATCAGCTGTGCAGTACTCACCTATCTAAGAAGCAACTGCAGCAAAAGTTGATCGATCAACTTGACTATCCAAGGTTGAATAATGAGCTTTCTTTGGTTTGGCCGTGTTACCTTGCATGGCAACAGATGTTAAAAGAAAACGATCAAATAGATTTTTATACCATGATCACACGGGCGACAGAGTACGTAGTGAAAGGCAAGTTTTTGTCTCCTTGGCGTTACATTATGGTTGACGAGTATCAGGATATATCACCAGACCGCATCGCACTTATTGATGCACTCTGCACCAATAGAAAAGGAGAGATGCAATCAACGCTTTTTGCGGTGGGAGACGATTGGCAATCAATTTATCAGTTTGCAGGTGCTGATGTGGATCTTACTACAGGATTCGCCGAGCGTTTTTCAAGTTCGTCAGTCCACTATTTGGATACTACCTACAGATTTAATTCTATGATTGCAGAGGTCGCTAATCGATTTATTCAGGAAAACCCCAATCAACTAGATAAAGAACTAAATAGCCATGTTGTACAAAAACAGAAATCAGTCACTATTTGCTCAAATAGACGCATTGAATCGATCCTTGATCAACTTCATCGAAAAGTAACCCAAGAAAAAACCGTGTTATTGTTGGGACGAAACCACTATCACAAGCCAGAGTTATTCAATGAGTGGAAAAAGAATTTTTATAACTTAAAATTAGAGTTCATGACCTGTCATGGCAGTAAAGGTAAAGAAGCGGACTACGTATTTGTTCTTTCCGTTGATGAGGGACAGTTTCCAGCAACTCAGCGCCAAAGGCATTTGAATCTGGTTCTTTCTGAAGGGAGTGACGATTTTCCTGATGCGGAAGAGCGACGTTTATTCTACGTCGCGATGACACGAGCAAAAGAGAAACTTTGGATAACTCATGGTCCTCAAGCTTCTTCTTTTGTCAATGAACTGATTAGTGAGAACTACCCAGTTATCAAGAAAAATTAATAAGGAGAGTATCATGTCAAACCATGTTGAACTGAAACACAACAGCATCAACTATATTGAATATGCTGCAACAGATTTTGCTAAAACTAAAGCATTTTTTAGTCGTGTGTTTGATTGGACTTTTGAAGACTATGGTGAAGAGTATATGGCGTTCACAGGTGATGGCCTAATGGGCGGCTTCTATTATTCCCAAGGCGTATCGGTGCAAGAAAAAGGGGGCGCATTGCTTGTGTTTTATAGCGAAAATATTAATAAAAGCCTGTCCGACATTGAGGCTGCAGGTGGCGTAATCAATCGAGATATCTTTGAATTCCCTGGTGGGCGACGTTTTCATTTTATAGAACCTAGCGGCAATGAAATGGCGGTTTGGAGTCACAAATAGGTTGTCGTCGTATTGAGCAAATAAAAAAGGGAGCGATACGCTCCCTTTTTGCTAAGTTCTTTCGGCTAAATAAGCTTGGTAATCTGGTATTTCGATAACAACTTCTTGTTCGAGCAAGCTAGATTCAAATAAGAATTTTGCGGATGCTCTATTGGTTGCTACTGGGATATTCCATACGCTAGAAATCCTTAATAACGCCTTCACGTCTGGATCATGCGGAACGGAATTTAGTGGATCCCAAAAAAAGATAAGCATGTCGATTTTACCTTCAGAAATCAGAGCACCTATTTGCTGATCTCCGCCCATCGGACCAGAAATCATACTCTTAATCGCTAGACCGGTCTCTTTACTTAACATGCTGCCTGTTGTACCCGTAGCATATAGAAAATGGCTCTGAAGTTTGTCTTTGTTTTCTTCCACCCAACGCAATAGCTCAGGTTTGTAATGATCATGAGCAACAAGCGCGATGTGCTTGTGTGCTGGAATGGTTCTAGTTGTTGTTTTCATTTGCTATTCCATATTATTACAATCGATTAAATAAGTAATTTTGACAACATCAGTTGCTGTTAACTGCATTCGTTTTTTGTCGTTACAAGGTCAGTTATTTTTGCTGGAAACTGAAAATATGGGTCTAAATTCAGAAGGCGAAAGTGAATCTTGTATGACTGTTTTTTTTAATGAACTGGCCGTCAGTGGTTCAATTTGTGGCGTTTGATTTTGATTGTATGGTTCATCGTTTAGGTAGGCATGTGCTTGCCTAATCGATAATCGTCCCTGTAGCACCATTTTGTCCGTTGAAGAAAAAAGCACTTTGTTACGCAGCAGGGCTCTGTAGATACCATGGCTAAAATAGATTGAAACAAGCCCAACCTCATCTTCTTTCCCGGCGGCTCTTACCTCGCTTATCGCCGCTTCTATTGCGACTGCGCTGCCAACAATATAATCAACGTCTGTTTGCTCAAGAACCTGTTGTACAAGGTTTCGTTGTAGTTCTTTATCGTTATCTGCCCATAATGTATTGATAATAGAGACATCAGAACCTTTAATTGCGTCGTACATGCCACTATTACTAGGTTTAGTTCCGCCACTCATTTTTGGGCCAGGAAGCCAAGCAATGTTAACCTTTCCAGAACCCAATGGATGTTTTTTCGCGAGGTACTGACCAGAATTATATCCCATCCAATACCAGTCTACGCCGACAGAACCCTTAAATTGAGGTTTATCTTGTTCGCCTACAACGAGCTTATTGACCGTAGAAAATAGTGGGATATTGCCAATGAGCTGTGCTATTTGGTTCATGTACGCCTGTGGTGCGACGGTGCCTAATATTATTGCATCAGCGCCCCATTCACGGCAACGAATCAACTGCTGCCGTTGCTTATTAACGTTAGGGTATCCACCTGATTCAAAAACCTTTAAGTCTATGCCAAAACGTTCGCTTTCGTTTACCATTCCGTAGTTTACAGATAACCAATAGGAGTCTTTTAGGTGCGGATAAATAGCGCAAATTTTCTCTGTCGCTATAGCAAAACTTGACGTGGTTAGTAAGCCTATCAATAGGCCTATCAGTTTTATAGGTAATTTTCTCAAGCACGACTTCATAGATAGTGGGATAGGTTATTGATATTCACCTAACAAAATATATCCTATTGCGTATAAGTAAGGAAGTATTCATTTTAAGGCTCAAAATATGTTATTAGCGTCAGCCAGTATAGGTAGAAAATTGCTGCTGTCCTTTGCTTCAATGGCAAGTCTGTTAATTTTAGCGGTAGCAATTGGTGCTTCGGGTTTTTCCTTTGTAGCTGAAACGGAAAAGCAAGTAATTGACTCGTCGGTTCCTGCGATGATTCAGGCAAGAGAAGTGTCAGAACAAAGCTCCAAAATACTGTCGTCTTTAGGGGTGCTATCCAACGCTCAAACAGAAAGAGAAAGACAACAGGCTGGGGCACTATTGTTTTCTCAACTAGAAAAGTTATTGGACAAAATTAAGCTTCTTGGCGATAAACCATTTGATGTGGCGATATTAGAGCGACTAGAAAGCAAGGTGCAAAATGTTATAGATACAATAGTAGAACTGGGTGTCGTAGTAGAAGAAAAATTACTTTTAGATCACGTGATTATTTTACAAGTAGAAGAGATGCGTCAACTCGCGGTTGAATTAGAAACCTTAACCCGAACTCAGGTTTTGAATACCAGCACAATAGCTGTTGCTAATATAACCAATATATATAATCTTATCGAGAGACAAGACAATGAAACGGTCTACAGAGCGCTCGATAATCTGATCGAAGTCGATTTAGACTTATCTGAGCGGTTACATGAATTACACCTGCTGGCGTTTCAGATGCTGGCTCACATCGAAGAAGCAAGAGCCGTAACAGACTCCTCGCGCATACAAAAGCTTAGAGCTGAATTTGAACATAATATCGACATCATTAAACGTCGTATTTTGTCAGTGGAAGACCCTACCCGTTCTAGGCAGATGCAAGTGCTAGTCAGTAAGTTAGAGCAAAGAAAAGAGGTGTTTGATAATCTAGATTTGCGTTATGAAAACAGGCAAAATGCGGAAAATTTGATGGTTTTAAACCTAACGCAGTTATCAGAGTTGAATAAAACAGTGAGCTTGTTGGTAGATGAATCAAACAGCGACACAGCGTTGGCGATAAAAGAGTTAGGTGAAACGTTAACTTACGCAAAATGGTCGTTGATTGTACTTTCTTTGCTTGGATTAGTAGCGGTAAGTTTCATTCTCTGGAATGTCGTGTATCTCTCTGTTGTCAAAAGGTTGCATATCTACTCCGATGCGATTCGTTCAGTAGCAAATGGTGACTTAGCGTTCGATATTGATGTCAAAGGTAGCGATGAACTGGCGCAAATGGGTAAAGCTATCGTTATTGCTAGAGATACCGCTGAACAGCTTCAAATCGTTGCAGCCAGTGATGCTGTGACCAAAAATGAATTAGAAGAGCATAAAGCACATTTAGAGGAAACTATTACCGAACGAACGAAACAGCTTAGAATGGCAAACGAGAAACTCAACCAAGAAGTATTAAAACATAATCAAGCAAGGATCGAAGCGGAGCAAGCAAACCGAGCTAAAACTGCCTTTCTTTCTACCATGAGTCATGAGATCAGAACCCCAATGAATGGTGTGCTCGGTACTGCAACATTATTGGATGAGACACGTTTAAATATCAAACAAAAACAATATGTCGATGTAATTAATCGCAGTGGTAACACCCTGTTGGGCATTCTAAACGATGTGCTTGATTATTCTAAAATTGAAGCGGGTTTTTTGGAAATTCGCGAAGCACCTTTCAACCTTTCTGCTCTCGTGACCGACGTTTACCAACTTCAGAAGAGTAACGCGACAGAGAAGCAGCTCGGTTTTTCTATGAACGTCGACAAAGAAATCAGTGGTTATTGGTTAGGCGACGCGACACGAATTACTCAGGTACTGAATAATCTTGTAAGTAATGCCATAAAATTCACGTCAACAGGGGACGTGAGCGTTAACGTCTGTAAGGACTCGCGTCACTTTGGACATATTCTTTTTCGTGTTATCGATGCTGGGGTAGGTATATCGGAAGGCGATAAATCGAAACTGTTTGATGCATTTACTCAAGTTGGTAATGCTAAAGCAAAATTAGGTGGAACAGGACTGGGCTTAGCAATTAGTCAAAAAATAGTTACTGCGATGGGAGGTCTTCTAGAGGTGGGGTCAGAACTCAATCAAGGCAGTGTATTTAGCTTCTCTATCCCACTAGAAGTCTCATTAGAGACAATCAAACCGAAACCAGTAGTAAAAGAACAAACCAACCTTGTTGCGAAGATCTTATTAGTCGAAGACAACCCTGTTAATTGCCTCGTTGCAGAGGGCTTTCTCACCAATAAGGGCCACCAAGTGGTTATTGCAGAAAATGGAGCACAAGCAAGAGATCTGTTTAAGAAGCAGCAGTTTGATATTGGCTTGTTAGATATCAATTTACCCGATTGCAATGGTGTAGAGCTTATGGCTGATCTGCGATTGATAGAGGCCGAAACCCTTAACAACGCGGAGAAACGTATTCCAATGGTTGCCATTTCTGCCCATGTGTTTAGTGAAGAAGTGCAGGGCTATTTGAAAGCGGGGTTTGATGACTATTTGCCTAAGCCTTTGGATAAAAATAAATTACTTATTCTTGTGCAATCGATTCTAAAAGGGCGAATACTTCAACGACCACAACCTTCCTTTGAAGTAGAAAAGCATCAAAAGCTGGTGGATTTACATGTATTAGATGAAGATTGCAAAGTTTTGGGTGTAGAGAAAGTGCTTGAATTAATAAAGCTATTTGAGAACAGCAGTCTAGATATCGTCAAGCAATTAGATCAAGCCGTGATGGAACTAGATCCTGCTTTGGTGAAACAATTAGCGCACAAACTAAAGGGCTCTGCGGGTTCTATGGGAATGTATACACTTCATGCTACTTGTCTCGAGGTTGAATCCAATGACTATCCAATTGAAACGTATCAAAAACAAAGAGATTCGCTGATCTCAATAATAGAACGGTCAATTAGACTGGTAAAAAAAGCAAGGCAATGAGGTACCAATAAGCAACTTATTGCATTCATAAATACATATAATTAGTTGGTTATGATCAAGATTTTATAGATTACTTGCTGTTATAGTCACCGCTATTAGATCAAGCCCTCTTAAAGTAGAGGGAACTTGCAGTATTAAGGTTAAATAATGATAGCGTTAAAAGAAGCATATACAGCGGGACTGCTGAAACAAAAGTATTGGTTAAATAACGTGTTATCAGGTGTCATCGTTGGGGTTGTCGCGTTACCGTTGGCAATGGCATTTGCGATTGCTTCAGGTGCTAAGCCCGAGCAGGGAATTTACACGGCAATTGTTGCAGGATTCTGTGTATCAATATTTGGTGGCAGCAGGCTACAAATAGCAGGCCCTACTGGGGCTTTCATCGTAATATTGTCGGGCATTACTGGCGAACATGGCGTTATAGGGCTACAAATAGCGACATTCATGGCCGGTATCATACTATTTATATTTGGCTTAACGAAGATGGGTTCGATTATCAAGTTTATACCAGCCCCCGTCATTGTCGGATTTACTGCTGGTATTGGTGTCATCATATGGATAGGCCAGTGGCGTGACTTTTTTGGTCTACCAGTCGTTACCGGAGAACATTTTCATCAAAAATTTGCCCATTTGATCGAATTGTTACCCCAGTTTCATCCAAGTACTACAATGTTTGGCATTGTTTCTCTATTCATTCTTCTTATATGCCCGAAATTGCGATGGACTAAGAAAATACCAGGCCCTCTGATAGCGCTTGTATTGATGACGTCATTGCAGGCTATGTTTCAATTCGAAGGTATTAAAACGATAGGGAGTGCGTTTGGTGGCATTCCATTAGGCTTGCCTACATTCGAACCTCTATCCTTTGAGTGGAGTCAGGTAATAACACTTATTGGGCCAGCGTTTGCAATCGCTATGCTAGGCGCCATAGAGTCACTATTATCTGCTGTCGTCGCCGACGGTATGGTAGGGACTAAGCACAACTCCAATCAAGAACTCGTTGGTCAAGGCATCGCAAATATTGTTGCACCATTATTTGGTGGTTTCGCTGCGACGGGTGCGATTGCCCGTACAGCTACAAACATTCGTAATGGTGGTAATAGCCCGTTAGCGGGTATCGTTCATGCTATTACGTTGTGCGTTGTACTCCTTGTGTTGGCTCCCCTAGCTGACAATATACCGCTAGCTACTCTTGCTGCTATTCTCTTTGTTGTCGCGTGGAATATGAGCGAAGCCAAACACTTTGTCAAAATGATGCGAACCGCGCCTCACGCCGATGTTGCGGTCTTGATTATCACTTTTACGTTGACAATTTTTGCAGACTTGGTCGTTGCCGTTAATATTGGCGTGATTTTAGCAACATTACATTTTCTACATCGCATGGCTTCAAGTGTGGAAGTATCATTGCAGTCGTCAGACCAATTGAATGATGAACAAGTCTTGGCAGGGGAGTTGCCCCTGCCCAAAGATACGGTTGTCTATAACGTAGATGGTCCCTTTTTTTTCGGCGCAGTGGATAGTTTGGATAGAACACTAGCGGAAACGTTAACAACACCCGAATACCTTGTTATTCGTTTGAAGTGGGTTCCATTCATCGATATCACAGGTATTGAGGCTCTTGATAAAGTGATCAGAGAATTACAAAACCGTGGAATACGCGTGATGGTGTGTGGTGCGAACACCCGTGTAGAGAAAAAGCTCAAGAAAGCCGGTGTGTTGGACTTAGTCGGTGTGTATTACTATTTCGCAACCTTTGACAGTGCTGTAAATGCAATTCGGGAAAGACAAATTGATTAAATCCTCAAACGTACGATAAATAAGCCATTATAAATGTGTTGGATAAAGGCGATTATGTTGACAAAAGACAGCGTTGCTCATTATTCTCCACGTTGAATTTACACTTAGCAGTCTCAATATGAACAAAGCAAACAAATCGGTACAGATTAAAAAAGAGGTCGATGTAAACTCTAGTACTCTGATTAAAACCGTTAATGGACCGATAGGACTCCATTGCAGGAACAAGCATCAAGGGCGTTATGATTTTAAGAAACTTGTTGAATCTCTGCCACGGCTTAAAAAGGTTCTTACAAGGAATCCGAAAGGTGAAGACAGCATTGATTTTTCCGACCCAGAAGCAGTAAAGCTTCTCAATCGTGCACTTCTTTGTTGCTATTACAATATTGAGCAGTGGGATATCCCTAAAGGGTATCTTTGTCCGCCAATACCGGGCCGTGCAGATTATATCCATCGAGTTGCAACACTGTTATCAAGTGAAAGCAAAGGTTTAAAGCATCATCTCGTTAACGCGTTAGATATTGGCGTTGGGGCTAATTGTATCTACCCAATTATTGGTGTTAGTGAGTATGATTGGCATGTCGTAGCCTGTGATGTTGACCCGATTTCGATAGCGTCGGTCGAAAAAATCGTATCGAACAATTTAATTTTGAAAGATAAGGTCGATTGTAGGCTTCAGATTAACAGTCAGAATTTTTTTCAGAATATCATCCAACCGGGTGAATATTACGATATAACAACCTGTAATCCACCATTTCATAAATCATTATCGGAAGCGCAACAAGGCAGCGAACGCAAAATCAAAAACCTTGTATCAAATCGAATAAAACGAGGTCAATCTTTGCAACAACTGAATAAGGGGAGCCAACCTTTGCTCAACTTTGGTGGACAAAAAGCGGAGTTGTGGTGTCAGGGGGGTGAAGCAGAGTTTGTAAAAAACATGGTACTAGAGAGTAAACGTTTTGCTGACCAGGTGCTTTGGTTTTCTACACTCATCTCGAAGAAGGACAATGTAAGGTGGATGAAAAAGAATTTGGAAAAGGTAAATGCGTGTGAAGTTCAGATATTAGAAATGAGCCAAGGTCAAAAAGTGAGTCGTATTGTTGCGTGGACCTTTAAAAGCCCACAACAACGGCAACAGTGGC
Organism: Vibrio sp. DW001; assembly: GCF_029016285.1. Lineage (NCBI taxonomy): Bacteria > Pseudomonadati > Pseudomonadota > Gammaproteobacteria > Vibrionales > Vibrionaceae > Vibrio > Vibrio sp. DW001. Next base: position 1,643,017 of record NZ_CP091976.1, read on the forward strand.
TTAAACTTAAAAACTAATTTAATCATGAGCATTTGGTTTTCCTCTAAGTGCTTTTGTTTTTCCTTTCAGTACTTTAGTGTCTACGCGTTTTCGTTTAGAAGAACGTGTAGGGCGTGTCACTCTGCGGGCTTTTTCAACGTAGGACACGGAAACAATTAATTCTTGAAGCCTTTTAAGTGCATCCTCTCTATTTTTTTCCTGTGTTCTAAACTGTTGAGCTTTGATGATTATCACGCCATCTTTGGTTATTCGGCTATCGTTCATGTTCAATAAACGCTGTTTATAGAAATCCGGTAGCGTAGAGTGTGTTACATCGAATCGCAGGTGTATAGCACTTGCAACTTTGTTAACATTTTGTCCTCCAGCCCCTTGCGATCGTATTGCGGTAAGTTGAATTTCCCAGTCGGAAATTTCAACACTGTTTGATATTTTTAACATTATTTGTCCGTAAAATTAGTAGATTATCTGTTGTTGTATATATGGTAGAGTTATGGTGTCTCGATTAATTTTACAGGAAAAATAGAATGAATATTGATCTTTCCAAATATGAAGGTGTGATATTTGATATGGATGGTACGCTTATAGATACCATGCCCGCACACCTTGATGCGTGGGAAACGACAGCAAAGCAGTTCAATTTTACGTATGACAGAGACTGGATCCACGGACTGGGTGGTAAACCGAGTCCAGTAATAGCAGAAGAAGTTAGCCTAAAATATGGTATAGAACTGGATTTTGCAGCGGTGTCTGACTTCAAAATGATCACTTTTTCGCAAATGGCAGAGCAAGGTGACGTTATAAAGCATACCTTTGATGTCCTCAAAAAGGCTTATGGCAACAAGAAACTTGGGCTTGGTACTGGTAGTCAAAGAGCAAATGCGATGAGGCTCTTGGAAGAAAGAGATCTGTTGCCATATTTTGATGCAATAGTGACTGCATCGGATGTGACGAATTTTAAACCATGCCCAGACACATTTATTAAGGCCGCAGAAAGTATGGGTGTTGCACCAACCTCATGCGTGGTGTTTGAAGATACGGCATTGGGTAAAAAAGCGGCACATTCAGGTGGAATGGATTGTATAATGGTTCTTCCTGATGGTTTCGAGTTTTGTCCAGTTGAACGATAAAATAAACGGTGCCGATAAGTTTGAATAGTGAACGTCATGTAGACTATATGAACGAATACATCGTTATGATATTTATTGATATAGGTTGATAAGAGTACTTCAAATTATTGACTATTTAAGCTTATGTTTATATTGTATATAGATGTGACAAGGTCAAGGTATTTATTGTATGTATCGTTAAACTTCAATGTTGATGTGTTTCTATAAATAACACACCAACATTGAAGCAATATTAACTATTTACATAGCGTGCATTGAAATGAATTATTTTCTTCAAAATAATCTAGTATCGGCGTTATTAACACCTCCTCTCCAGCACGCCATCGTGCAATAATTGGGGTGACAAAACCTTCTCGACCTAAATTTGATTCAAACTCAACGATATTTTTCCACTTTTCTGCACCTATATGCGTAGGTAAAAATGCCCACCCCATTTTTTCAGATAATGCACATTCCAATAACTCTAAATCATTAATAACTTTATTATTTGGGGTGAATATAAATTTCTGATCTTTCGTTTTATTTAGATAAGCTTGTGGCAATATTTGAGTATGGTGGACGAGCTCGCTTAACATTACATATTGTGAATCAAAAAAATCTTTGTGGGCATAAAATCGATAAGGCATAAACCCAAGAATGCGCCATTCGTTCGTGCTTAGTTTCTCTTCATTATCATCTGACGGCGCTATTATAAGATCGACAATGTTTTTTTCGAGAAGTTCTAGTGACACGTTAGAACCAATTTTTATAAACTCGATCTCCATTTTTTTTGAGTGTGCATATCGAATCAAATTTTTAATCATTTCTTTTGGTACAACGGCATCGTAAGCCATTCGCAATGTGACTTTTGAGGCATCTGGGCAGACTGTTTTTATTGTGTTTTGCCATGTAAAAATTTGTGCTGTCAATAGAATGGAAGGCTTGAGAATTCTATTCCCTAATGGAGTGAGTTCTATTTGCCTAGAACTTCTATTAAATAATTTGTGACCTAGTTCAAACTCAAAAGATTCAATATGTTCTGTAATTGTTGCACGGTTTTTATTTAAATGTTTCGCCGCCGTAGAGATATTTAGATCTTGGGCGACTTGTACAAAGGAAACGAGTTGATTGTAATTAAAGTCCTTCACCTAAATCGATCCTTATTGGAAAGAATTCTCATTCTAATTTTTTATGTCGGAAAAGCCCGCAGTTGCTGATTTCATTATCAAATAAACATAGGCTATAAATCTTTCGTATATTACATGCTTTTTAGACATCGTACATAAATGAGATTTTATTATGTCAAATGAAAACCAGAAAGAAAACGAAAATGAAGTTGAAGACAATTCACGTCGCAATTTTTTTAAATTGGGATTGGGAGCGGCTGCTATTGCGGGGGTAGGTGTTTCCTCTGCCCACGCGGCAAACAAAATAGAAGGTGTAAGTCATAGCGATTTCCCTGTTCCCATTGATCCTGATGTATTGAAACCCATGCCGCAAGAAAACTCGATTTGGACGTTTATTAAATCTCCTTTGTTGGCGGACAAATTTCCGGAAAGAAATCAGAATTTCGAAAATGGCTGGAATTTCCAACAGCATGGCTTTAATCCCTTCGTTGGGCTGGATAACTCAAAACCTGGAATGCGACAGCTAGATCTGGCCTTAATGATGTCAGGTTGGGCGATGGATGATGTATTGGCGCCGGGTTCATCTTCGTTGCAGATCAAATCTGGCGTTTACGGTTGGGAACAACATGGTCTCATGGATCAACAATGGCAGTTCGAAAGTGCCGAAGATGCAAGCCAGAGCATTAAGTCAGCAGCCAGACTATTAGGGGCAACACGGTGCGGAATTACTCGCAACCATAAGGTGTGGAATTGGGACCCGCTTTATGATTCGAAAGAAGGGCGAGAGGTTTCTTGGGATGAGTTTCCGTTTGTGGCAAAAACCGTAATAGTCGTTTTGATTGAGGAAGATTACCAAGCAATCGCTACAGCACCTTCTTACGTGTCCGGAGCCGCCGTTGGTATGGGATACTCTCAGATGGCGACAGTAGCCGGGAGTTTAGCGACATTTATTCGAGGGTTAGGTTATCAGGCTGTTGGCGCGGGTAACGATTTGGGAAATAGTGTTTCTTATGCCATAGAGGCGGGTTTAGGTGAAGGGGCTCGTAATGGTCACATGATGGCCCCACGATTTGGCCCTCGTGTTCGAATTGCGAAAGTCTATACCGATCTAGAATTACCTGACGAAGCATATGATAAACCTAAGTCTTTTGGGATTATGGAGTTCTGTGAGAAATGCAAGTTATGTGCAGAAAAGTGTCCCTCAAAAGCGATCAGTTTAGATGACAAACCGGGGTGGGGACCAACCTATGAAAATGGCGAAAACCCAGAGTACTCCTGGCACCATCAGAGAGGCGTTAAAAAATTCTATAATGACGCCAAAAAATGCTACAAATATTGGGTAGATAGTGGCACTGATTGTGCGATTTGTATGACGGCTTGCCCATGGAATAAACCAGATTTTTGGCACCATAGATTGATTGATGCTTCTAATGCTTATACGGGCGGACCCATTCATACCTTCATGAAAGTGATGGATGAGTTATTTGGATACGGAAATGTATTTGATGAACAGGCCGTTATTGATTTTTGGAAAACAGGCAAAGACATTGAAGTTTAATAGGAGCATAAAATTATGATGGCATTAATGTGGTATCTGCTGGGTATGTTCACCGTAACAGCATTTATCGGGTACAGGAAACTTGATCGTTTATATAAACTAAATTGGATAGCAAAGCTCGGCATCCTCGCTTCAGCCATCGGTATGTGGTTCTGTATTGCTTGGTCGTGGGCTTCTTTTGTAGAGAGAGAACCTCAGTCAGGTGCAATGGGTTTGGTTATGTTTGGTTTTATTTCCATAGTGATTTTTGCTGTTACTTGGAGAACCCAGATAGCACCAAATGAAAAAGCTTCTTATAAATAATTGTATAAACGTTAGACAAATAGGGATATTTCGATAGGCCAGGAAGGCCAAATATTACAGTAAAAAGGTTACCTAACATGACTCATGAAAAACCATGCGAAGAGCTTTCCGACGCCCAGAACTACTATCTACAGGCAGCGAATCTTCTCAAGGAAATGGAACACAATGATAATGCAGAATTGGCAATAAAATACTTAACTAAATCCGCTGATTTAGGGTTAGTTGAAGCGCAGTATCAAATGGGCGTGATGTACTCTCTAGGTGAACATGTTGCTCAAAGCCAATCTATCGCATTTGATTGGTTTAAGAAAGCCTCGGATTGCGACTTTATTCCCGCTCAATTTGCGATGGCGACGCTTTATTTTCAAAGTGATCAATTTGATAAGGCTTTTGACATTCTAAATCACCTCGCAGACAAAGAAATAACAGAGGCACAAACAAATCTAGCCGACCTTTATCTGCGAGGGAAAGGAGTCGATAAAGACGTTGTAAAAGCAATCTTACTTCTTAAGTGTGCCGCCAACAAAGGAGATAGATTCGCGCAATATCGTTTGGGGCAACTCTATTATCAAGGGCAAGATACGGCAACCGACTATGTAAGCGCTCGAAAATACATAGTATTAGCAATGGAGCAAAAGGTTCTACAAGCCCATTTTATAATGGGGTCTATGTTAGAACATGGTTTTGGAATAGACAAAGATGTTGTTCGAGCATATAGCTTATATTGTTATTGCCGACACTATGGAATGCCAAATCTAGATGATTTGATAGAGGACGTATTGGGTACTCTTGATGATATAAAAAAACAGCAAGCGAAACAAAAGGCTCAGGAGTACTGCGAGCATGAACCTTCCCCTATTTAATCATAGGCTAGACAATATTTCCGAACAACTCTTTGAACAGGAGACACTGGTCAACTTTGATATATGGGGAGGCTTAAAACGCAATGAACGAAGAGGGGATGGGTTGAAAGGGAAAGAGTACAAATACATGACTCTAATGCACTCGAGCAATAATACGTCTTCAAATCGTACTTGGTGCTCACCGCCCGGTTTCCTTAGCAAAAATGACCATAATGTCGAGCGAATATTAATGAGTGAGAATCCGATTATTTATAATGTGCCACTCAGGGATTCGGCACATGTAAGGTCGCTTGAGATATCACCTTACGGCTTGGAAACGAAAGAACAAAGTACATTTACTATATTGGTGCCCATTTGTGACAATATTGAACAGCGTTGGAAAGTCATCCTGTGTTTTAGAATTAAGAACGAGCAAAACCAAAACCCTCAACTGTTTTTGAAGTGTAATCAAGAACCACTCATTGGTATTGCAAGCAAGATATATAAATTATGGTTAACCTTTGAAGGGAAAGATTTTAATCTGTATAAAGTGAGAGGTTCATTCTGTGAAAACGCCATCCAAATAGCCAGTTTGATGGTGGAAGGTTTTTCTACAAAACAGATGTCAGAGGCTTTACATATCAGTGGCTCAGGCATTGAATACCATATTGAATCAATGAGACGAATATTAGGTGCGACGAATAGAGGGAGTTTAATCGCGGAGTTGTTTAGAAATGGCATCGTTTCATGAACAGACATCAAGCTGGCATACAGTTAAATTCTTAAGTCTGAAAATGATACGGTTGCCAGACGCTATATTCTATTGTGATGAGTTTCATTATTTGAATCTAACGCAAGCAAGCCTTTATAGGTAAGCTTGCGTTAAGTTTTAACTATGCGATCTAGTTATTCGACCTACCAATGCCCTTAAAACAACTCGAATGTAATTTGGCCATCTTCCTGCATCGCCTTTAAGTAATTATCTACTTCTTCCTTGTCGACGTATCGCGTAGCGAGTGCGTGTTTGATCACCGTTGAAATTTCTGTTTTTAGTTCAGGTCTGCCACAAACGTACACTTGTGCGCCATCATCTAGTAACCAAGCAGCTAACTGTTTGTGGTGTTGATTTAACTTATCCTGTACATAAATTTTCTGCTTAGAATCTCGAGAAAATGCGGTATCAAGCTGCGTGATGACGTTTTCTGCGACGTATTGTATTAATTCCTGTTGATAGTAGAAATCCTTGTCAGCGTGCCTATTACCAAATACTAACCAGTTTTTTCCGGAATGAAGCTGCTGCCTTCTCTCCTCCAATAGGCTCATCATAGGTGCGATTCCCGCTCCCGTTGCAATTAAGATGGCCGGTATATCATCCTCTGGTAATGACATGCCTGCTCCGGGTCTAATCGTTGCTGACAGTTCGTGCCCTATAGGTAGATGTTCGGTTAAGTAATCTGAGCATAATCCATTTGTAAGTTTTCCATCTAACACAAATTGATGCTTTGTTACGCATAAAGAAATCTGATTAGGGTTTTCGGTAGGGGATGATGCGATAGAGTACAATCGCTCTTTAGCACTTCCTGGTGGCATAATGCCTACAAGGTCGTTAATTAAGTAAGGTTGTGTCACGTTGCCCTGAATGTCGAAACGTAGCTGAAAAGCGTGATTTTCGTTGTCGGCGTAAGTTGAGGTATGTAAGGGTCTTTTCTCTGCCAAAACTAATTTTATAGGTATGCTAACCGCTTTGGTTTGGTTAATGTCGATGTCATATTCTAGCTGTTGAGAGAGCCAGTTTTGCCACACTTCCATCGGGTTGCCATTGACCATGACAGGTTCTTCTTCTGTTACTAACCCCATACGAAGTAACTCGTTATGGAATAATTTTCCTGCTAGACAATAGTGGGAATAACTTTTGTCTCCAAGAGCCAATAAATCAACAGGTGTATCGAGATTAGGAAAATCTTTGAGTTGCTCATAAAATAGTATTCCGTCATCAGGGATGTCGCCCTCGCCACAAGTACTTACAATCAATAACACCTGTTTATAGCGTTTGAAATCGGCAGGTTGTAATGATGAAAGTGACCTGACGTCGGCGGTTCTTCCCAACCTGCGTATAATATCGCCGGATTGAGAAGCCAAATTAGCGGCGGTTCCCGTTTGGCTAGCATAACAAACGAGGATGTCTTGGTCCTCGTAAACAGGGCTAAAGAGGATGCTCATTAAAGCATGGGTTATTTTGTTCATATTAACGGCCAATCGCTCAAGTATAGTTCCTAATAAACGAGTCAAAAAGGAATGCAATGATAATCGCGCTGGTAACGAACAATAGCGCTGTAGAAGCCCATTGAGGTCCTTTGGTTCTTGTCTTGGGATGCAAAATTGGTTTACTCATCTCTTTGTTCTCGTCCTGTATGAGGGCAATCATATAACCTTTTGATTGCCTTACGTTTTATGAATCTTTTGATTTGGTAAACAAGGTTATTTCTTAAATTAACTAGTAAGGTTAGCATCTCTCCTGCAGGGCAGAAAAAACGACAAAACATGTCAGGGATAAAGAAGCACCCAACGATAACAGCAGGCATTATGAACCACTGAATACCATCACCTTGCAACGAAAATATCATCGAGAATGGTTCATATGCACCTGCACTAGGGTTTACGGTAACGAGACCAATCACTAAAGCGGCCCATAAGCCTACCTTCGGTATATAGCGACCATACTTCAGAACAATAGGCAGAATGGGGAAGTTAAGATTGCCAATTTTTTGTAATAGAAATTGGATAGCATGGAATGGGCAGATATGACCACAATAGATATTTCTTCCTAGAAGGATAACTGCGACGAAGACGCTCCCGAATAGAATCCAGAAACCGAGATTTTCACTGAGTGCGGGTACAAAACCTAACAATAACCCAGAGAAGTTAGCTACATTGAGTAGCTGATTGGTCATAAAGCCAATGACGATAATGCTACCCAAAATGTAAGTGAGTTTTAGCTTCTTACTGCCTATCCAAATATTGATGACTGACAGCGTAATGAGTAATGTAATTAAAACGTGATTAAGAGTGAGGTCGATTTCTTTTTGTAATGGTTTAGGGGATAAGGAAAAACTCAGTTTTGCGATGGTATGTGATGCCCTAGTATTGGCACGCATAATCGCGTTGGAGCTGAGGGTTGCCCCACTGACCGCATCCCAGTTTTTACCAGCAATGGGTAAATAATCGACAGGTTTTCGTTGGAACTGTCGTAAATATCCTGCATTTAAAAGCTTTTGGATATACGCAGGAGTGTCACTGTGGTTTAACAACTCTACTGTTTTGATTCTACCTTTTTTGGTAATGATAGACGCCAACGTTAGTGGTCCTCCGTAACTGTTATCCGTCGCGACAGACACATAATATTCCCCGCCATTGTGGTTCATCGAAAATAGTACTTCGCTACCGTTTATGGCTGAAATATTGGCGTTAGGATGCAGTCCTTGAATATCACTTTTCCAATCAGGCCGGTTATGCTCTTGACCCCAATACCAAGCAAAGATGAGTGTAATGAACGCGAGTAATCGAAACACCTTTCCATAATCTAGGCGCCATTTAATCGAGGATGTTGCCTTACTTTTACGACACGATTGCGATGAACAATCCTTACAATTCACGATAATGGCCCCTGAAAATAATAACGAAAATACAGTTGTTACTATCCACTTATGGCGAAATCGTGTCACTAGGAAAAATCATAGTAAATGTGAAAATAAAACAATAATGCGAAGCAAGGTAAACGGAAGCCTAGCGCCCTATTTAGACGTTATTATTCGTCCAAGATTAGATTGACTTTACCTAGTACCAAAAAAAAGCCCATTAACAAAGTAATGGGCTTTAAACGTTCAATCACGACCGTTTTTACGGAGTTTAACGACCAACGATTAGATACATTTCGTTTTTATACCAATAATTACTGTATTTCTAATAACTCAACATCAAATATCAGTACCGACGCTGGTGGGATAGGTCCGCTGCCGCTTTTTCCATAACCAAGGTTACTTGGTACAAATAGGCGAATTTTTTGCCCAACAACCATGGTTTGGACCCCTTCAGTCCAACCTTTTATGACTTGATTTAATCCAAATGAAATCGGTTCATTTCTATCAACCGAGCTATCGAAAACCGTACCGTCGATTAATGTACCGTGATAGTGCACTTTAACTTTGCTCGTGGCGGTTGGGTTCTCGGTACCTGTACCTTCCTGCAATACCTTGTATTGAAGTCCGCTATCGGTAGTAATGACACCTTCTTCTTTGGCATTATTCTCTAAAAATGTTTGCCCGATAGCCACGTTCGCGTCTGCGATTTTGTGATTATTCCACGTGCGATAGATGAAAAATGCGGCAAGAACAAGAATAACAATGGGAAAGATAATTTTAGACACAGGAGTTCCTTTTTATTCTGATTTCGAAAGTAGGTAGTTAATGGTGGCTGCAAGGTCTTTTATGTCGTCATGACCTTCTGTGATAAGCAAATATTTACCCTTTATGATAAAGCTTGGTACAGAGTTAATATCCGCCTTTTTAGAAACGTCGTCAGCAAATGTCATATGTTGTTCTAGCTCAGCCACGTGAGAGCTATCGAATCGATAAGGACTCACTAAACCGCGAGAGGCAAATACTTCCTCGATTCTTGCTTGCTTTTGTTCCATCGTACCTTCTTGTTGCTGTACTACTTCAAATAGTGCGGCAACCAATTCGTGCTCTGGCTGACCCTCCACTTGCATTACAGCAGCATAATAAAGCATGGCACTAACCTGAGCGCTTTCATTGAATGTAACGTGAACCTTTCCGACTTTCTGTTTGGTGAGTGATTCGATTTCTGGTATGGAGGCTTCCATATTTCGACAATGGCCACAGGTTAAAGAAAAGACCTCAGTAATAGGGGATAAGTTAAATTCGGATAAGTCGTTTGGCAGTGCGCTGTACTGTTTACCAATTTGAGGTGTATTTGAGTCGCTGCAGGCAGCAACAAAAAGGGTGAAGGTCACCAATAGAAACAGTCGAGCGAGTTTGTTTAGCATGTTATTAACCAATAAATGGAATATTGGGTTGATTCTACAGTCTGTAAACCGATGATTAAAGATACGGATAACAAATTTAGGTCAACTTTTAGAAATATTTTATTATGCTATAAAGATATTTAGGTTTAGGCCGATACAATTTTTGATTACATATGAATTTTCTTGGGTGGTGGTATGAGACTGATAGTCAGCTTGGTAATGGTCGTACTTAGTGGATGTGGAACGATGAGTGAGTTCTATATGCTGGATACGGCTCCACAGAATAGCTCCCAATTACGTCACCCAGAATGGGCAGAAAGCACATCTACTTCGCGTAATCAAAATGCGGATCAAAGTTCTTATGGGCAAAGAGAAAATGATGATATGAGTTCTGTGGCAAGATTTTTGTCTCTGCAAGGCATTCAGTATGAAGTGGTGTCTGGTGGCCATACCATGATCAAACTGAAGCAAAATATTAACTTTAAAACTGGATCTGCCTCATTATCCCCTGTGTCTCAAGATTGGCTGTCCAAACTTGGTGTGTTCTTATCAGGTTATTCAAATGTAGATATCGTCATAGACGGCCATACAGATAACACAGGTAAATTGTCAAATAATGAACGGTTATCTCAAAAAAGGGCGTCAGAGGTAAAGTCACAGTTGCTGCGTAGCGACCTACATTCAAATAATATATTTACTCGTGGTTATGGGGAATATATGCCAGCTTGCAATAATGGCACATCGACAGGTAAAGCATGTAATCGTCGAGTTGAGTTGACGTTGATAGTCGCAAATAAATAACAAAGTATTTCTTAAAAGGATTGGCGATCTGCCAATCCTTTCTTATTACTATTGAGCTTTCGAATCGAGTACCGGTGTGACATAAGCCGCTGTTCCCCAGAGCGGAACAGTAGAAAGGCTATGTTTGAAGCTGCCTGATGTTTCTTTGGTCGAGTATGAGAGATACATTAAGGTTTGGTTCTTTCCATCATAGATACGTCTGATTTTCATGTTTTTAAAGAATATGCTTTTGGATTTCTTTAAAACGACTTCACCAGATTTACTTTTGTCTATTTCGGCGATCATCTCTGAGGTGATATCTCCTGTTTGACGACAAGATATAGAGCTATCACTTGGGTCGGATAAGCTGAAGTCGGCTTCAATAGAAGCAATATGGCAGGTCACACCCGTAACCACAGGATCCGCCATATGGTCTAGTTTGATATCTTTCATAGTAAAAATACCAAGTGACACATCACCAACTTCGTTGTCTGAACAGCCGATCAGTAAGGTTGATATCCCTACCGCTAAGAGTACTTTCTTCATCATTATTCCTTAAAGCCAATTTATATTACAAGTCTATCATACGGTGGTCGGATATTAATCTGTTAAAGATTATGAAAGACAACTATCACGTCTAGCTACTTTTTGATAACAATCATGATCTGGATGCGATATCCTAAGAGCTAATTCTGACCCGATGTAACACTGATATCAGAGAAATCTGTGTCTAACAGCCCTCCAATTAATTAGATGTATATCAAATGATTTCACAAATAGAGCCAGTTGAGAAGAAACATCAGTGGTTAACAAGTCATGTCGATGTAGCGCGACTTGCGATTTGAACAACAAAGCCTAGAAAATTGAGCAGCGATAGAAATGCTCAATATGTTAGGCTTTGTTGTTCTTAGGTTATGTACTCAACGAGAGATGATTCTAACTATTTAATTCCCACGCGATCAACTCAAGCTTTTTACGGTTTTCGGGCGTGTCTTCTACTATAGCATTGACACGCTCTTTCAAATCCGAAAAGTAATTGCGAACTACTTCAATGTGTTTAGTCATATCAACGCGAACTTGGGTGCATTGTTCTGGTGTGTGCAGCTCAGGTACTGCCGAGGCTTTATCATCAACATAAGTGTCGATACTATGATTGTTGGTGCCGACCACATAACCGTTAATATTTAACTGATCGACTATCCGGCATCGATAGAGCCTTGAAACACCGAGTGCTGACGAATTAAATATAGACTGGAGGATAGTTGACTCGCACGCTGCTGATAATGCAGTGAGCTTCTCAGCCTTCAGAACATCAAGCGGAAAGCCTTTTAATTCTCCATCTAAACAAATTTGGCCTATTTCAACCTCTGCAAACTCGAATGAATTACCGACTAAAGCGTTAGTAAATCCAATCTCATTAACAGCAATGACTCGATTATCAACTACTAATGCAAACATTACACAACCCCTTCTTTTACGTATCCGATCACTTGTCTGACTGAATCGTTAGCCGCTCTAACTACTGAAAATGTATTTAGACCAGTAGCGTTGACTCTTGAGTTTTGTCCTGATTCGGAAACGTACTCAGTGTACCAAGATGTTGGTGAATTTTTTATTGCATCTTCACTTACCCAAATTGCCGCCCCAACAGCTTCACTTTCAATGTCATTTGCCGCATGAATAGTGACTATAAATACATAGTCTGACCAAGGTCTTCCGGCTGCATTTGAAAATGAACCGGAAGTATAAATTCCAAGTGGCAATATTGTCTCATAATTACCAATTAGGCCGCTATTAGATTGAGTTACAACCGTGGCTTCTTGCGTTGACACTTCATCCCCAACTCTCTGCCAAATCCCTTCAACTTCACTTGAACCGGGGAACTCGTGCGAGCCTGATTGTAGTAAATCTACCTCAATGTGCGTTCTACCCGCTATTACCCCCAACGTTACACCTGTCATGTCTTGGGAGTTATTAAGTCGCTTAACACCAAAATAATCATCGGGAAACTCGCCATCAATGGTTCTGCGGTAAGTCCCCGTTCCTGATAGCGCTTTATCCGTTTTAGTAATGACACATTCTGTCACTGCCAGCCAACCTGCCGCAATTTCTTCTCCCGCGGGGTAAGTGTACTCGCTCGCACTTGGCACTGGATGACCGTTTTTACCAATTACATTAGCGTTCTGATTGGGAAGTAGGCGGTTTTGAGCAAGAGCATTAGCTTGGCTAATACCTTTAATCGCTTTAGTCATATGATCAAACTTATTTGGGTCAAAAGCCACACCACTTGCAGAAAGCGCCGTCTGAAACTCACGAATCACTGCATTAAACCAATCTTGCCCTGGATAGCTTGGTGCGCCACTATCGTTGCTCTCACTGAAGTATCCAGCCGTACCGACTCTTGGCTTGGGCGCGGGTACGTTCTCGACCTGAGAGCCATTATTTAAGGGATGCATTACACGCTCTCCTCATAGATGAATTCATAGTACTTACCGCCCAACTTGAACTGGTTTAGCGTACATTCCAGAATAGCGGCGGTTTGAGATACTAACGGGGTTAAACAATCGTCTAGGCACGTTGCGTAAGCTTGTGTAATGCCTTTGACGCGAATACGTAATAAGTGGCGGTACTTCTCTTCATAAAGCGGATAAGTACAACCACGTAAACAGTGGTGAGGGAAGATTTCTTCAACCTCGATATCAAACCCTAAATCAGCACCAAGCTTGTCGATGTTCCATGCTTGTAAACCACCTTTACGGTGATACTTTTCAACCACAGCTGCACGGCGTGATTCAAACGTTTGGTTTTGAACTTGGCACTCTGGAAGCCCTAGATACTCTTCCCATTCGTCTAGTAATTGCTGAGTGGTTTCAGGGCGCATTTCTAACAGTAAACTGTCTGCGCTAACTTCTACCGATTCAAGCCTTGGTGCATAGCCTGCCGCGTATTTATGAAGGTCTAGAGATGCTGAACGCTGCCACAAGATACCTCGTGGCATTTGCGCCATGATTGAGTTTGTCCATTGCTCTACAGAGTGGCCCATGTGATCACTCCAAGCTCATGTAACTCATTCGATGCAGCAGGAACGTCAGCATTAAGATCTAGCGAATAGTCTTCAATACCTGGTACTGAACCAATAGCGGTGCGCACAGCACTTACAAGCAAGGTACTAGCAGGGCTTAGCGTTTTAAAATAGCTGTTGATACTGGTCTGCACACTGGCGCGAAGCTCTGTGTTATCTGGGGTGATATTGATGTCTAAATCCGTCACTTTCAGCGTTAACAAAATCGGCACTGGCTCGATGCCACCAGGACGACCAACGTCACTACCTGTTGCTGGGTCTTTATGGCGATAAATATAATCAGACATCGCTTGTTGGTCGGTGACATTAGGCAGAATATCGGTACGGCCATCGAAGACAAACGCATAACCAACCGTTGAGCCGCCTTGATAGGCATCGATAGCCCAAGCACGAGTAACCCCTGCCACTTCACGGCACCATGCCACGTAGTCATGCACCGCGCCGCCCATTGGTGGGTTACGCTTACGAAACAGTAAACGCTCAAGCACTTCAGCAACGGATTCTATTTCCGCACCACCTGAAATTTCACCCGTCACACCATTAGGTTGAATGCCTGGTACGGTTGAGACCAATGTCAGCGTTTCACCTGCCGCGAGATTACCCGCTGCGCCTGATTCTTCCGCTTCTACTTCCACTAAAACGCTGCCACTGTCTGGCGCATTAGATAGCGTCACTCGATATAAGCGGCCATCAGAATGCGTCATCACAGTACCAACGGGAATAGGCACACTACCTGTAAAAGTAACGGGGCCAGCGGCATTCGTTGCAAGCTTTTGAATCACGCCTTCATAGCGCGCTGCATCGATGATGGTCTGGTCTTCAGATTCAGTAGAAGGGATGATTTGACGCACAATCCAAGATTGGTAATCGTAGAGATCACGAACGCTGCCACTCACAGAAGAGTTAAGCGCTTGCTCAATGCCAAACTTAGGTAAAACCTCATCTAACGAGGCTTCAATATCGATTAAACCGTTTTCAATAAGCTGGCGTAGCGTAGGAACGTTAAACGGCACGTTGCGCCTCCCATCGTTTCATAACGGTCAGTGAGATGACTTCGTTGTCTGGTTTGGTGATATTGATAGACAAGGCAAGGGTTTGAAAACGAGGAATAGAGCCAACTACAGACACGCTTTTTGCCATCTGGCCATCACCGCTATCAACCAACATCCAAGCCAGTGCATCCTCTGCGTATTTCACCGCACGGTTGCGCACATCGGTAGTCAGTTTTTCACGGTAAAGCAGCCAAAGTTTAGAGCCCCATGGTGCATCGTAAAACGTGTCACCAGGCCAGCCTCTAAAGTCGTTTGAATCGTCGGGTAAGCGGTCTGAAGTATCGGCGCGTGCATCGGTAAACAACGAGATCAAAACGAGGGCTGAAACTGTGACATCTGCGACACTTCCGCCCTCGATAATGATTCCTGTGTTTTTCATCATGTCGAACACGATGCTCACGCTCATAGTTAACCCACTGGTACTGAAGTATTCCTGTTCTCTGCATCTTTGTGGAAGTGGCCAAGGTAGCTAAAGCCGCCTGCGGTAAAATCTAAACCGCTAACAACGCTGGCAGAAGTAATGCCGCCAGTAGCAAAAATACCAAGGTCTGTAGATATCCCACCTGTCACATGCAAAGGGCCTTGAATCAATGTTTCAGGGGAAATAATAGTGAAGGAATTAGAGGCTTCAAAAATAACGTCGGTTGCTGTAACAACCACCTTGCCATCTTTGGTTAAGCGGATTTTATGACCTTCCAAATGGTAGAGGAAAACGTCACCGCTTTCACCCTTTGGACGATATTTTTTATCTTCGACGGCCACAGCAACCAAGTTACCTAGGTTGCCACCGATAGCCGCAAGAATAGCTTCAGAGCCTATAGGTGGGAACGAACTGCAACCGTAGTTTTGAAAGCGCTCGATGTCATCAACAGATTCATCCGCGTGCATCTTAAGCTGTAAGTTTTGGCGCTGTAAATCTTCAACCACACCAGATACCACCGCGCGAGTAATGGCACCTGTAATGCGGCGTTTAATAGGGGCAAGCAATCGCTCAATATAACGCTGAGTTACCATTATCCAATACCTACTTTCGTTTGCTGTTCAATTTCAGCAGGGATGTCAAATGCTTCTGGTTTCACCACACTCACCACAGCCAGACGACCTGAATCATCTTCGCTAAACATGATCGAGGCAATCAGCATCTCTTCATCCAAACCTACAATCTCATCTTGAACTGGCACTATCGTATTGAAGTTCCATAGCTTGCCCGTTTGAGGAATTCGCCACCCTGTCACCGTGTACTCAGCGCCATTAGAGGTAGCAATGCTACGCTGGCGCTCCCACTGGCCGCGCTTGGCTGCACCTTCCGCAGTGGTGATTTCTTCGTTGATAATAATCATTGGACGATAGCGGTTAATATCTGCATCTTTAACTTCGGCTTTGATTCCAACAACATTAGAAGGTTCAGCGCCATCCCAGCGTTCAAACGAAGGCCCGACAGCCTTAACCGTAAAGCTACTAAAACGCTGACGCCAGCTGAAGCGCCCACGCGCAGCTTTCACATTCTCACCAAGAATTAAAGACACACCCGCACGCTCTGTACTTCTACGCACGATCACAAGATTGCCAAACGTGTCACTGGTTAGCAGCACACCACGCTGACGCGCTAGACGAGCAAGCAGCTCATGCGGCGTTTCACCTTGCTCGATTTGAATACGAGGGAACGCCGCGCCCACATCGGTATTCACGATCACTTTGATACCGAAAGGCTTACACACCACGTTAGCAATCTGAGTTAACGTTTGATTCTTGAACTGCCCTGAAGGGTAGTCAATCGAGCAATCCACTAGGTCAGAGGTTTTGTCTCGGCCACTCACCGATATCATCACCTGGTTTGCATCGTAGCTAGGCACCCAATCATCCACATAGCCTGTAATCACGCGCTCACCACCAATTTCAATCACACAAGGCTGACCTTGCTGAATCGGCTCCATGAAGGCTTTGTATTTATCGTCAGAGCCTTGCCACTTCCAAGTCAGTTCTAAATCAAATGAACCAGACATCGCATTGATTGAGCGAGTCACGCTGACCTTAGTCCAGCCACCGTAAACATTACCGCCAGCTTTCAATACAATTTCATCTAACTGCGTTGTCATGAGCTAATCACCTCAATGGAATCTGAAGGCAAGATAAAAGATGGATTAGACAGACCATTACGACGCACTATGCTCTGGCGCGTTTCAGTGTCGCCGTTCTCTTGCCATGCCACCAAAGAAACAGGCACCGTACTGGTGGGCGTATAAATACTTAACTGAGGCAAAAGCTCGGCTCTTGCTCTAGTATCCGCCAAAACCGCTTGACGCAGCACCCGAAACTGACGCCACACCGCAGAGTCACCAAGCTCAACGGCATTCGCAGAAAGCTCCGCTAACTCATTGGCAATGTCATACCCAATCTTCTTGTACTGCTCACCTGTTAATACGGCTTTACGGTCAGCACCTGAAAGACTATTAATCGACTCATCGGTATCAATCAAATCAACACCAATATCGGCATCACCCATTGCTGAAGCCTTAGAAACCGTCGTGGAATTCATAATCAAACGCTTGTACGCATCGGCATTATTTAGCACGGCTTGTTGCTTCACTGGGTTAGCCACGCTAGGCACCGAACTTGCGAAGCCATCAGCACTATCGATGTTACGGCTTAAACCACCAGTCACAGCCAGTTCAGCACGCATACCATCCCAACGGTTTTGCACGTTCTGGTAAACATCGAGGGCGCGAATAGGGTCAGTGACCACGCCTTTCACGTCTTCCAACAGGCCCATAGTTTCACGCGCTAACTCACCAGGGTAGGCCAATAGGTTGCCAATGGAATCTTTGGTGCGCATAAGGCGATCTGTCCACTCACGTAGCTCACTAGGTAGTGATGGCAAACCACGAGTGAATTCATCTAAGTCATCTAAGAACTGATCAACCATATCGCCCACACCTTCCGTGGCCGTCTCATCAAATTCTTTTTCAAAGGCATCATTAGCCGCATCTTGTGACTTGGTTGATTCACCTTGCACCTGGCTTGCGGTATCGCGCTTTGAATTCGGGAATAGGTTTTCACCTTGCTCAAACACCTCAAAGCTAAACGTGGCTAAGCCGTCTGTTTTATTGACTAACTTAAAGCTGCCTTTACCAACCTGAACTTTACGAACGCCAAACCAAGGGTGAATCAGTTCACATGGCCCTGGTGTATTAATCGCTTCAATGATTTGCTGTAGCTTCTCAAAGTAGCCATCACCCACAGTGCGGCCATTAATCATTTCTTGTTGAAGCACTTTACCGTTATCTTCGGTATAGCCTTGTTCACGCTTAGGGTAAGCATGAGGGATAGCACGGCGACCAAAGTCACCACTTGCATCATCTAGGAAAAATTCAACACCACGAATAGAGGCGGTTAAACGATCTTCAAATGCCATTTAAAGCCCCTTTAATTTGCGCCCGTATCTGGGTCGATTTGAATAGTTGGTGAAGAGGAAGTGACCTTTGTTGTGATTCGGTCATCACTGACTGAAACATCTACGTTTATATTTCCTCCCGTGTTTGAAGACAAATATGGATTGTTGACCGTCCCTTCATTACTTGAACTCGACGAAAACCAACTTTTGAAGTCGTCTACCACATCCATCAATCCAGCCGAAACAGGGAAACCTTCAGGCAGTTGACTTCTATCAACTTCAGATTGGCGACGAACATTAATAGGAGAGAAGTCAGGAATGATAGAAAGTCCATAACCTACAGTGGTCGCAGCTGCTAAATTAGAAAGGCTCATAAACCTAGACTTAGATGGCTTACCTCCTTTAGGGCTTTTCCCATCAGGAAGATCACCACCTAGACCACTCATGCCACCACCTGGCATGTTTACAACAAACACAGGCATCGCGCCTAAATCTTGAAACCCACCTTTACCGCCTGCACCAGGAACGCCACCTTTACCAAATACGGTCTTAACCGAAGCAGCAATGTCTAATCCTTTTTTAGCCGCAACCAAACCACCGACAACCCATAGTGCAGTCTCACCCCACTTCAACCAGTTTTGAATGGTTTCATCATCAACACTGTTAATAGCATCAGCGAGTTCTTGAATTGGTTCAGCCAGCCTTTGATTGGCAAATTTATTGAATGAGTTATTCAGAGAGGTCATTGCACTATTTAACGTGGCGGCATTCTTAGCAGCCGCTTCTTGCGTTGCACCTAGCTCACCAGTACCTGAAGTCATTTGTAGAAGAAGGTCTTTGTTCTCTTGAGAATAAATAGAAGACAGACCTTGCAATGAAGTCTGGTCGAATACATCGCCCAACTTTAGCGGGTCATTTTTTGCCGCATCTAACACTTCAAGCAGTAGTTCTACTGGCTCTCGCAATTCTTTAGTGCCTTCTTTAAATACAGCGATGCCTTGTTTGTCTAGAAACTCAACTTTCTTTTTGTCTGAGAAAGTGGCGAACACGGCTTGAATAGAGGTTAGTGATTCGTTGGCGTTACCTTTTGCCTTTGCAAACAACTGAACAAGGGCAGACATTTGTGTAATCGCTTCAGGGCCTTTGGCTTGATAGGTAGCAAAAAGCTGCTCTGATATCCCTGCCAAATCCTTAACGCTCACACTACCAATGGCGAACTGGCCGTACAGTTCATCAATGGTTTTCATTACAGCTTCTGAATCACGAATGCCTTTCTCTCGGAACTGAGCAAACAACGCACCTGTCGATTCAGCATCAGCGCCAAAGGCTTGCATGAACACACCCATGTTCTCTAGGTTGTCCATTACGAATTCAAGATCACCTGTCTTGCCAAGTAAGGTATCAACGCCTGTCGCGAGAGTCGTTGTATCGATACGAATATCAGCTTGAGTAGAAAAGTCTTCAATGGATTGGGTTAGTACATCCACTTGGTCGCTAGACAGCTTGGCATTGGTGCCAATACGAACCATCTGAGCATCAAACGCTGCTACATTACGAACCGTAGCGCCTGTAGCAAAGGTTGCCGCCATACCAACATAGCGATTACCTAAAGCGTCGATACCCCGACCAGCTGCGGCGGTCGAGGTTTTAACGAGTGTCATGGCTTTTTGGTTTTTCTTGGCGAACTCACCCATCGAATTACCATACTGACGCGCCTTAGCCGCTAGGTTGCCTGCAAGGTTTAAGACAATATCGGTTTCAAGTTTCTGTGCCATTGGATTGTTCTCTTAGTTTTCGATAGGTTTTGAGTAGTCGCCGCAAAGGCATGGCAGTGGTGACGCTTAACGGAATTCTTGAACACATCGCAAGTTGCAAGTTTTCACAGACTTCCGGTAGCGCCTTAAGATCGCCCCCTGTTTTCGAGCTCCTTGGTAATCAGCTCATCAAGCTCACTTGCTTTTTCTTGCAGCAGCTTAAAGTCGTCCTGGTGCAGCTTTCTTAACTCCTTGATAGAGATAGGCCCCTGAACACTGCCAATGTACTCAACCTGACGAACAAGAAGCTCAATGCCATAAAGCACATCAGAGGTGTACGCCATGGCCACGCCATCATTCACGATCACTTTCTCTGCCGCTAACTGCGCATCGATGTAATCACCAGAGCTTAACTCTCTTAGACCAACTTCATGGTGGACGGCTTCGCCCACCTTGAAACCATGATCCAATGCAAAGGTCATGATAGCCATTAAACTTTCTCCGCTGGGTTTCCTGTGAACGTACC
Organism: Vibrio sp. DW001; assembly: GCF_029016285.1. Lineage (NCBI taxonomy): Bacteria > Pseudomonadati > Pseudomonadota > Gammaproteobacteria > Vibrionales > Vibrionaceae > Vibrio > Vibrio sp. DW001. The sequence goes on from NZ_CP091976.1 coordinate 1,663,579, forward strand.
TGTAATCTCACCAGAATCACTCAACACAAATGGCTCTTGTGGTGATGCACCCGTAATCATGTAGTCAACACCGTTATCGCCTTCGTAAGTTAAGGTGGCATTTGTCATAGCATTAATCTCCACAACATCGACATCTTCGTCTGCCGCAATCACTACAGATAGTGTTGATGGAACGAAGTCTTGAGAGAAACCCCAAATTCTCTTTGGCCCATTATGAGCCGTATTTGTTACTCCACCTGGGTTCAAAGTAGAACCCTTCTTTGTTTTAAGCTGTTTGCTGTTAGCACGAACAACAACTTGACCAAGGATTTGTCCCATGGTGCGTACTCCCTATTAAAGTTTGAACTGCATTAATGCGGCGAAGATACGGAACTGATTCACGATGTCTGGCTTGAACACACAGTTCAAACGGTTCTTATCGTTTTCGTCCCGATACAATTCTAACGTCTCTTTGAAACCTTCGAAGTCTTCCATCAACGCGCTCGGCACCCAGTCATCACTTGCTAATTCGATGATGGCAAGGCGCATAATCTTTGGTGTCACCACTGGCTGACCAGGGTCAAGGCGATCAAGAACATCGTCACCGGCCAACTTATGGCGAGGGAATCGGTTAGTCACCATGGTTCGAAGTGAGTAACGTAAGTAACCCAATGTCGCTGGTGTCGTGATATCGAGGTAACTTGGGTCTGGGTCGCCATACACGTTCTCACGGTACATTGATACTTCACGCTCAATCGCAATTTCATTACCTGGCGTAACGGAATAGGTCGCAATGCCATCGTGCAGAAGTAGATTGCGTTCGGTCATATCCCACTGAGCGGTTTTAGCCGGTGGTAGCAAACTGGTCAGCACTAACGTTTGAAGAGGGCGTGCAGGGTCAATACCCAGTGAGTAAGATGCACGGCCAGCATAAGCGGCTGCAAATTCCCAAGGCGAGTTTGGCGAACTGTTCGTACCCATACACGTAAACAAGAAGTCATTACGCGCAGAGCCAAACGCACCCGTCTCAGCAAAGGTGCCACGGAACGCGGTATAAGCAATGCCTTCAATCATCTTGAGTGGGCCCCAGCGATTAATCAGCTCGTCACGTAGGTCATTCATTGATTGGGTATCGTTAAATGGCATCACGATATGGTTGTACCATTCGTTCGGAATAGCCGCGATAACAGCGCTCATGTCTGGCGTTCCTGCGCCGCCTGTCATGGCAGTAATCGCAATAGTCACACCACTAGGCAAGAACTCACCGTCGTAGTAGTTGTAACGGATATCGATATCGTCGCCCGTAATACCTGTCCATTTACACGTCAGCTCTACAATATTTGTCTCAGCTGTTTTCAAAGCAGCAGTAACAGGCAGGTTGGTATCAGCATTCACCTTAGCAATGATGGCCGTCGCAATAGAATCAGCATCGTCCGTATCTTTCACCGTTACCTGCACGCTTTCGCCAGCAATCAATAAAGCGATCACACCTGCTTTAACCGTGGTTGCAGTAACGGCAATCTCACCCTTAGCCGCACTTGCTGCTAAGTCAGCCACACCCAATGCATACACGTCTGTATATTCATTGGTTTTGCGGAACTTCTTAAGCGAACGAGAAAGCATTGAACCTTTACCATAAAGGTCATCCATTTGGCTTTCACTTGTCGTAATGCGATTCAGCGTAAGTGCGTCAGCACTGCCCGTTGCCAGCTGTTGGCCAAGGACTAATACTTTCTGAGCCAAAGCGGGTGTGCCTGAATTCGCTTCGCTGTTGTCGATCTCGATATAAACGAGTGGTACTCGAATATCGTTAGGAATAGAGCCTAATGACATGCTTATTCTCCTTCAGTTTTAGAGGTTGTAGCCTTGGCTTCTTTCGCCAGCGCTTTCTTTTGTTGCTCGATGGCATCGGCTTTTTCTTTTGCCAGCGCCGCCTTGGCTGCATCCCAATCTTTTTGATGGACTAGTACCACGTCGCCATCATTAATTCTTCGAACCCAGTAACCTGTGCGTTCGACTTCTTCACCATCTGCGTTAACAAAACCACCGTCAGGTTTGCGTACAGGCACTTCGGCTTTCTTGGGTTTAATGGGGATCAGATTCTTTTTTAACGACATGATTAAGTCCTATATTTGTGTCACGGTTTATTGAGGCAGCTTCACTTCACCATCAATGGTGGGTGCGCCATCTGCGATTTCACCTTTCAGACCAAAGGTAATGAAGTCATCTAACGTACTGAGATCAATCTCTTCATCTAAGTACCATTGCTGCGACCAAGTGACAGACCAGATAGCAATACCAAGCTTGTCAATTTCACCGCTGTATAAATTGTCACTGCGTACGTTTTCAACGCGACCATAGGCCGTTGGCAGTGCGCTTCTATCCACCAGTTCACGCACCAACTTTCCTGCGACCACTTCAGCACGTAGGTCTTTTTCGTAACCGAACTGGTCGGTGGTAAACACATAGGCCACAAGGTTAACGTTACCAATTAAGCGATTACCCACGGTTTCATATTGCGGAACACGTAGGGCAGCAACACGAACGCCACCGTCACGGTTCGACATCCAGCGCTTAATATCATCCGCTTTATCAAAGCGGCCAATGTGGCGCTCAACGGTTTGGATCTTTTCTATTTCACGTACACCACCTTCAAGCTTTGGCTTAAGGTACTGAACGATTTCATTCACAGCCCAAACGGTAGAACCACTGGTGGTAAAGTCGGGTCTAGACATTCATTAACTCCTTCCAGAAGTTACCGATAACCGTATACACATCCGCTTGGTTGTCGGTACTTAACCCTAAAAATTCTCGCTGCGGTATGTTCATCATACGAGTGAAAGACGAGATGAATTGAGTTCTCTGAGGAATCGCTTTACCAAAGGCTTGTGTGATAAGGCGCGTATGAGCAGACACTTGAACCGGACCAGAAAAGCCATCTTGATGAACGCTAGCGTAAGCCAATGGCGATCCAACTCGAACTTGGTTTCGCTCCACTTGGAAAGTAATGGAGTCTCGCAAGTCTCCTTCACCAACCAATAGGGATTGATTTCCATGTCGAGTCTTCGCATAACTGCTAGACCAATCATCCCAACGTTGACCATCAGGTGAAGTTTTCTCATCGGCAATTCTTCTCGTGGTTTGGTTTTCTACAACACTCCCTAAACTATCCAAAAGTTCCATTTTGTGCTTTGGGTCGCTTAGGGTTTCAAGCAGCTGTTGATAGCGCTCAAGCTCTTGCGTTCCCGTTACTTGAACACCAATCGACATTACAAGACGCCTCTCAAGCTTTTGCGAGTGAACTGACGCTCGTTCTCTTGAATCAGCTCAACCTTGCCCACGCTGCTTTCGCTTGGGGCTTCGATGGTTGGCAAACCAAGTTCGCGCTTGCCATTGGCTATCTCACGCAGGGTTTCAAGCTGCATCTTGTAGCGCTCTTCTAGTAAGTTAGTGGCCTGTTGGTCACGGTCGGCTAACCAGTAGAACGCAATAGTGATGGCAACCTTATTCAACATACCTGGCACAGTCGGCAGTGGCAGAACATAACGACGACCTAAGAAAGAGTTAATCTCTTCATCGGCTTGGTCTAATGCCTGGTTAATCCAAACATCGTTGAGTTCGCCAGTGGTGCGGTCTACCGCAAAGTTCCACAGCATTTGCTCATCACGATCAAGTAGGTCTTGCTTGGTTGCGTAAGTTGCCATCGTATTTACTACCTTTTAAAAACGTTATTGCTGCATGTCTTGAAAATCGAGTACGTCTTCAAGCTCAACAACTTCAACTGTTAGGTGCGGCTCGTCGTGTACTCGCTTCGCCTTTTCAGGAGAGAGGAACACCACGCACTCTGGTTCATGATCTTTCGCATGAACTCGCGCAGACGCATCCGGCTCTTGTTCCACCACAAGCACCAGCTTTTCTTGGAGACGATGGAACTGAACGCCTGAGCGCCAAAACCCAGCATCTGATTTAGCGCATACTTTGAAAGCGCCAAGAATACCGATAGCGTCAACGCCATCCCCAGGATGAACCACATCATCTTTCTTTGAATCCACTTGCTCACTTGCCTTTCCTTCTTTGGTTTCAGTGCCCGCCATCGACGCATCTTGCTCCAGCTTGTCGTTCTCCCCCTTTTCAGGGTTCTTAGAATCAGGCTCTGATTGAGATGAACTTTCAGCTGTTGATGCTTCCGGCTCGGTTGTTTTTAACTGAACATTGGTTTCAGCTTCTGCTTCGGCCTTTAATTCAGCATCGGCGTTGTCTAGTGCTTTCTGTTCGGCTTCCGCTTTAGCGGTGGAGGGATTTCCTTCCACTTTTCCAACTTTTCCAGTTGTTGATTTTTTAGTTCCACTCACTGTGAACTCCTTTAAACGAATATTTAATGGCGATTAAATTACGGTTTAATGCCCCAGAAACTCATGATCACACCCGCTGAAGAGGGCAACCCATTAGCCGCACCAAATGAAACAATGGAAACCGTTCGGCTTGCATCGCTCGTTGAATGCATCCAACGGAATTTGTCACCCGCCAAGATGGAAACAGACACAGAATAATCAATCGCTCGCTTCTCATCGGTTGACTGGCTATCTAAGGTAATCGGTCTCAAGCTGCCGTCATAAGCTACCCATTGGCCTGTTCCTGTATCGAACACTTCGATGAACATTCCCCAATCGGTACTTCCTGCACCTGCAAGCTCACGCAAAATGGAAACGTTCAAGCTCACCATTCCACTAAAGTCTTTAAGCGCTGTGGTTTCACCTGTTAATAAATCAAGGGAAAGGTCAGCAGACGCTAGAGGAATTTGGTTAAATTGAATCGCTTCTGGTGTGTTGTCTGCCGCGAGCGTTTGCTTTAAATCGTTCGCATCTGGCGTGACATAACTGGCACGCATAAGCAAAACAGATTCAGGTGCTGGCGGTGCGCTTTGGCTTATCAGTGGTGAGTTTTCAAAAAACATACTTAACCTTCCGTAACGATGACATCGCCTGTTGAGCTGGCGGTTCTTCCGTAAATGTTTTTCGCTACAGCGCGAGACCAACCAATGCCTTTTTCAAGCTTCAGTTGATGCCCAAACGTTTCAGCATCGGATGGTGCTGAGTCTTCAACACGGTACTTCACAACGCTGCCTGCTTGGTTGTCCATATAACCCGCCGCAGCAGAAGAAATAAGCGTCCAAGTGTTTGGATTAAGTTCAACTTTTACAGTCATGGCATAAATCCCTAAAGGTTGGCGGCATTGCTACCGCCAATCTGTCTTGCTGGTTAAGCGATGAATGGAGAAACGATCACTTCTACGTCTTGGAAATACACGTTGGTATCACCACCTTCGATGAGCATTCGTTCAATCAATTTCTTCGCTGCCGCACGGTTCGCATAGCCAACCACAAGTGTGGTAGGGCGAACACCCAGAGGCACACCATCGGCACGTTTCATTCCGCCAAGTTGTTTAACCGCCGCTTCATAGTTCGCTTCCGTCAGCGCAGCTTTAGAGCCAATCGCTAATTGAGGGAAAGAGAAGCCAACTTCACAACGCCCATCAGTACCCGCTGCAAACTTGTTGTTGAACCAGGTGTACTCTTCTGTCGGGTTCATGTTTTTGAACACGAACGGACGACGGTTCTGATACACGATAGGCTTCAGCGTTTGCGAGTTATCAATCAAGAACCAAGGCGAACCTGTATCGGTTGACGGGTCACCAACCACGTTCGAGAACGTTGAAGCAGGTGTCGTGTCTAACGGGTGGTCAGAATCAAAGTAGTTCTGGCCGTCATAACAAAGCGTGGTGAAACCTGCTACAAGCAATGGATAAGCAAGCTTGTCTGGGAACATCGTTACCTGATCACCAAAACGTTCTGCCAATACTGAGTACTGACCGATTTGGTCATCTTCAACATTTTCACGGCTGATAGAGATAGAGCTTTCGAACGTCTTGTTTGTAATGGCGTAACCATGCTTACCCACATCAGCCAGCTGTCGGTCACCTACCCATTCTTTAATCTCTGGTAAGTCTTTCAACCAACCATAGAAGTTAGAGGCACCAGAAGACGGAACTTCAGTAGCAATCTTGTCCCATTGTGGGTTTGCTCGTGAAACACCTTTCACGAACGAGGCGTTCATTGATACAAACAACGCTTCAATAATTTGAGCTTCAGTCGCCATGATTACGCGTCCTTATTCAGTTCTTGGTTAGACGCGATAGAGTTCTTTGATGCTAGGAACTCTTCTTCGGTCAAATTCATCTTGCGACACATCGCAAGTTCGTCTTTATCTAACTGGCTGCCACCTTCAACTTTCGGCTTCTTAACCTGGGAGTTGGTCGCAATAGATGGAGCACTCTTCACAAACGCTTCGAACTGCTCAACACCGCCTTCAGCACGACACATACCAACAAACATTTCTTTGTTCGCTGGCGCAATCTTGCCTTCATCAATCGCAGCCTGAACCAAGCCATCGATTTTCTGATCGTCAATATCTTTTAACTGAGCTTCAGCCGTGGTGGCGCGATTCAGTGCAACGGTGTGTGTTTCAATTGGGATGAACTTAGTTAAGTCCGGCGTAGCGGCACGGTTTAGCGCAATGTCTTTCTCAGACTTAAGTGAATTAATTGCGGTAACACCTTGCTCTTCGGTCGCGTCTGCGGCTAGGCCAAGCGCGGCTGCAATCAGTTGTGAAAGCGGCATGTCGGTTTCCTCTTGTCGATTAAGGGCAGGTACATAAAAGTTAGGTTTGTTGGTTAAGCCAGCGCTGCTCATCGCAGTAATGACGCCTTGCTGGTCATAGTTAAAAGCAGGGGAGTAATACAGATATAACTTGTCGGTAATTTTATAGCGGCCGATATAGTTCCATTCGACTTGCGCCCAAATCTCACCTTCGCGGTTTTCTAGTGCCAGAATCCAACCCGCTGCATCAGCGTCTTTACCTTCTGGGCCACGAATCTCGGTAGCGTGTTCAATGTCGAAAGGAAGTTTTGCATCAAAGGCTGCAACAATCGCATCAGGTTCGGTGTTCATCCACATGCGACCATCACGGCCTTTTACTTCACCCGCAGGAATCATTGGCAACCAAACGCTGTTAGTACCTTGTTCTTCACCAAGGCCATCAATCATGCTGTTCGATAAGTTGAAACACATTGCCAGGTAAGTTTTTTTCATTACTCGCTCCATAAATCAGAACTTACATAACAACCTCCTCATTGGATTAGTTGGTATGAACTCGTTTCGTGGAGTTAAGAATGCAAAAAAAAAGCAACCGACGAGAAATAACGTCGGTTGCTCTATTTTGGAGGAAAGGATGAATTGAAATACTTTTCTTGAGGGCTTAAAGATTACCCGAAAAAATCAGCTTATCAAGCTGACTTGTGCAATCTCACCTAAAATAGTTTACTGAACCATGTTTAAACACTGTTTAAATCAACTCAGATTTGTTAGAACTTTTTTAAACGACACATTGTAGCCATTTTACAACTAAGAGCCATTAGAGAGCGTCTCACGCATTCTTGCTTCTTTTTGTAATAGGTCTTCTTGCATCGCTTCTTGGCGTGATTTACCAGGGTTGTAATTCCATCCTGGTTCAATGCCTTCTGGTAACACTTCCACTTCACCCGTTCGCTTGTTTAACCACTGCTTAGTGCCACCTTCTGGCGAGTCGGTCGATACTTTATCATCAGCAATCAGTTTCTCAGCTTCAAACTTAGAGACCTGGCGTATCCAACATTTGCAGCCCCAACCATTCGGTGGCATGTGGTTATCCCACCATGGGTCACCAACAGGAAGCAGCGTATCTTTCCATTTAACGTGATCAACTCGATGCTCCATGGATGGCCCAAGCTGATAAAGCAAATAAGGCATGGCGCGTTTGGTTCGCTCGATGCGTTCCCATTGCCCAGCTGAACGTGCTGTTCTCATGTTGGTTTTGTAAATGGTCTTTACTCGGCCTTCACTGCCTAATTGAACGGGCTTTGAATCTCCGCTCAGTGGGTCAACCATTTCTTGAATGCCCCACCAACCAGACTTAACCAAGAGTGGCTTTAGAATATCTTGAAACTGCTTGAACGTTTGGCCTTGCTCGATGGCCTCTTCAACAATGGCTTTCACATCCACAAGAAGATCGGCATTCAGCATCTTTGCTACAGTGAATGCGTTGTTGTGCTCTTGCTTCCATACGTCGCGATAGTCAAAGCCAGGTTCTATCCCTTTACTCTTGAACCATTCGAGCGATTCAACAGGGACTATGTTTTCAGACGCCAGGGCTTTAGACATCTTTAGCGTCTCCATAGCCGCGCATCTGGAACATGTATTGCGCCATCTGCTCAACAAACACGTCAGCGCCTAATGTCTCTTGAAGCTCTGGCAGCTTTTCTAAGAACGTTTCATAACTGTCTGACGCATTGGCCAGTTCGATGATCGGGTTCATGAAGTCTTCCGCTACTTCTTCCCAGTCGCTCATGGCCTCATCGGTTAAGTTGTTCATTTCCGCTTCAGCCGTTTTTCTTATGCGGTTAATCGCTACCTTTGATTTATCTCGGTTGGTCGCAGGAAGGTTTTGAGCAAGTACCGCGCTTGCTGGCATCAGCACATCTTCATTGTCGGTTGGTTCACGTAGCCCAAACTTTTCACGCACTTCACTTGCAGATACGCGCATCCCACTTTCAATCATTGGCTTTAAGCTATCGACCAACATTTTCAAGTCTTCTGGCTCTGGCACTCGAATGCGAACTTTAGGGTAACGCTCTTGCACCCCCCAGTTCAGGATCACATAGGGCTTAACCATGTACTCATTTACACACGCTTCAAGTTGGCGCGCATCCCACTTAGCAATATCCATACGTACTTCGTTATGAACATTGGCTTGAGATTGCGAACTGCCGTTATCAGCCGTCATGGTTTGGCCAAGTACCGCTTTACTGGTTTGCTCATCACACCAACGGGCCATGTTTTCAAACAGTGTTTCACCACCATTGCCTTTGGCCGTTTCGATAAGCTCTAGCTTCATGGATTCAGGAATCACCGCACCTGCATCACTGGCAATGCGACCAATGGCATTCACAAGAGTACTGATATCTTCGGTACTGGCGTTCGGGCCGTATTTACCCACACGAACTGGAATACCAAACACTTCAGCAAACGCCCACCAATCACGAACCGTGAACGATTTAAGCATGTACATCACGGCAACCAAACGGGCTAAACCGTTACGCCAAACAATGCCAGATTTAGATCGAGGCGTATGCACCATAAACTTATACGGCTCTAACGGCTCGCCACTTGGCGCAGAATCACTAATCAATAGAATGTCTTCAAGCGTGTCTTGGTCGGCACGAAGATAGCGAGGGTCTACCCATTTATAATCTTGTGGTTTCCATGGTGTTTGTTTGGTATCCCAAAGCACTTGTACAACGGCTAACCCTTTACCTAGGCCATCAAGCAAATCAAAAAACAGTTCTGGTATTTGGTCTTCGGCCATGATGTCACGAACGCGATCAGCCATATCGAGATCAACTTGCTCATCACTGGCAGGTTCAACGGTAGGCTCAATAGCAGCAACCGCCAACTTACGGGTGCGCAGCTGCGCCGCGTAGTGCAAATCGCGCTCTTCCATTTCTTCGGCAAGCGTCATGTAATCTTGTGGGTTGTTTCCATCTACCACACTGCGAAGTAATCCCGCTAATCGAAGCGGGTTTAAAGTAGAGGCGACACTGGCAGGTCGAGGGTTTCGCACACTGGTGGTGTACGCTTTGGCAATGTCTTCAGACAGTAGCGTCTTATCGGCTTTTAATGGCTGGCCGTTTACATCAACAATTTGGGTCATAGTCTAATTCCTTTGCCGCGTAAGTCTTGGTTCGGCATATCATCAAATCGGTTATTTTCTTCGGCGGTGCCATGAAAGCGGCGTTGGTTTTCATCGGCACTGGCCTTGATGGTGTGCAAGCCGTAACGCGTTAAATCCGCCTTAGAAGCTAAGTAAGCAAACCAAATAGCAATGGCACTATCGCCGTGTCGTTTGTTTCCGTTCTCGCCTTTGGTTCGTGTTGAATCAATACTAGGAACGCCAGCTTTAATTTGGATTTGTCCCAAATCAGTAATCACGTCCTCATGCTTTGGAAGCAGTATTTCATCATCTTCAAACGCAGCTTTAAATGAAGGCATGTTCTCGCGGTAGTAACCCACAGAGAGCATTACCTCAACCACTTCTTCGCCGTACTTGTATCGGGCTTGTTCGGCTAGGTACTGGCCATTACCACGCGCATCAAGATAAATACCATCACGCCTTGGGAGTTGATCACAGATAAAGTAAAGCGCTTGCTCTTGCTGCTTGAATGGCACATTGCCAAGTTCTAACAAGAAAGGAACGGTGCGCTTCACATCATTTTGAACGGCCATGGGTGCATAAACGGTTAAGTCACCAGAGCGTGCAAAATCCTCACCCAAGCAATGGCGCAGTTTAGGATCGAGTTTATCGAGCTCTGGTTGAACGTGTTCGTCCAACCACTCTTTCATCTCAGCTTCGCGTATGTGCTCTTTCGCTTCGTTAAACGCTTTAGAGCCAGTGAAGCTTAATACAGGGCCATCTAACCGCGCAGCACGTTCACGCAAGCCACGGCTAATGTAAGCACCACCGCCATTCTTCGGAACACATTGGTACTCTTCGAGTGCATCTTCTTCGGTGGCCGTGTCACGAAGCAGGTTCGCTTTCCATTCATCTTCGAGTTCTTGCGTCCACGGTGTCTTCTTAACCTGGCATATCCGCTTATATAGCCCTTGTTCGCAAGCGTTATCTAAGGTGATGGTGTGGATCGAGTAACGCTTTTTACCTGCACGACTGTCTTGAATTAGGGTGTTGAATAAATTCTCGATGCCGTTATGGGTACTGATTAAGCGAACCTTTGAACCCCACATGGTTAATGCGAGGGCCGCTTTTAGCACTTCGGCTAAGCGTTCATGAAAGGCCGCTTCATCGATGATAACCGTGCCTTGCATACCACGCAGGTTAGAAGGGTTACTTGATAAGGCTTTGACTTTGAAACCAGACGCAAAGTTGATCACGTAAGTCAGAATGTCTTTGTCTTCATTCTCGAAGACTTCTTCACTGACATCATCACATGCGCAGCTGTAAGCTTTGGCCCACATCGAGACAGCATCAATGAACTCTCGCGCCATGTCTTTGGTTGAACCAACATAGAAGACATCTTCACCGCCTGCACTAGCAGAGGCGGCAGCACTCAATGCTGAGTCTGCCGCTTCTGCCCATGTAACGCCTGTTCGTCGGCTTTTCTCTGCAATCTTTAATTGCGAGTCATCCGCTATCCAACGCTTTTGATAAGGCAGCAATACATCATTCTTATCAAACTCGCCAGACAAGATCGCACTGCGACTTTGTGATGTGGTTTCATTTTCCATCAGCGTTATCCAAGCATTGCACGAACGGCGCAATCTTTAGCTTCTAACAGCTTTCTTAATGCGATTTCACGCTCTTCATTATCAGGTAGGTCTTCAGCTATTAAGTAAGCCAATTCATTGAAGGGTTTGCTGACCGTTTGTAAACGATCAGGTAAATGCAAGTATTTAAAATACTGAAGTATCTTCGGTGGTGTCGGTTTCTTAATTCCCATTATGCAATCCCCAATATGCCTTTCTTAATGTCTTGAATGGTTTCAGCGGTCACGCCAGCTTGCTTCACAATGGCTTCAGTTGCATCGGCCACTTCTGCCGCAAATGCAGCGCGTATTTCTTTTTCAACCTTATGGCTCACCATTGAGGCTTGCTCGATACGTTGAATAACCAAAGCGAGTTGAGCGAGTGCTTTGGGTGGAATCACTTCACCCTCTTCAGCTGCGTTTTCCATCATGGACATAGACGTTTCAAAAGCCATGGTACGCACAAACTCTTGCAGCAGCTTACCCACATCAGAGGTGGGCGCTTCACCCAGTTTGGTTGTCCACACTTCCGCCACTTCGCGAGACTGCTTCAAACGCTGGCCCATTTCTTCCATGCGCTTGGCGTATCGGTTAAATCCAGTACGACTGATTTTCACATCTTCTGGAAGTCCCGCATCATCAATCATTTCATTCACAGCCAAGCGAATGTCTTTCTGTGTCATGTTCCCACTGCGAATAAACGCATTCAGAGTTTGACGAATTTCATCAGGCAGCAAATCTATCTTTGATTTTCGATTACTGGCTGAACGGTTAACAATGGACATACAACACTCCTAAGCGCGTGGACGTTTTACGCCTGGCACAATGGCTTGACCTGTTGCCACATCTTCACCACGGCCTGTAAGTTTTGCGACTTGGCAATCTAATACAGTACGAATGCTAATTAGCCCTTGCTCTTCAAGCCAAGATAAATGCGTACGAACTGCATCACGGCTAATGTTGTGACCGTAAGTATCAAGGCAAGAATCAAGGATAGATTCGTTCGCTTCATACCCTGTCATGTCATGAAGTGAACGCAAGATCACAAGACGCTGGTCTTCTTTTAATAACTCTTTAAAGCCCATAACAATTCCTATTTATCATCTTTTAAACGTTGTTCTAATAGCAGTTGAGCGAGGTGTTCTACAGGTTGTATTTGTGCCCGTAGCTCTTTCATCTCACCGCGTGTATTTGCCATTTCAAGCAATAGCTGCGTGACTTGTTGCTGAGTGGGTAGATTGTCAATCTGCGTTTGTAGTTCGTCCACTTTACGTCCTACCTTTTCTAGGTCTTCTCGCTTGGCGTACGTTTTAGAAAGCAAGGCAAGGACTAACATCCCCAACGTGCTCAACGCAGCCCATGCGATAGGCCAATAAGTTTTGATCCACAACTCCATTAATGTGGCTCCTTATGTGATTGACAACTGACGCAGCGCACCGCATTTGGCATCGCTTCTAATCGCTTAGTTGGGATGGTATCACCACAACTTAAGCAATAGCGATTACCGTGTTCATCTTCGTCGGGCTGTTCTATGCAGCGTGTACGTTGATGAGCAATGGCTTTTTCTCTGAAGGTTTGCTCAAGCTCTTGAGCCTTATCGAACTGGTCGGTCATTTTGCTTTCACCGCCTTAAGTGCATCACCAACCATTGAGCCTGTGCCTTTGGTCATGCCACGCTTATCAGCAGAGCGCCAACCAAGGTAAGTAAGAAACGGGGCCATCAAACCCGCGGCTATTTCCCAATTTGCCCCTGTTCCTTTATCAAAGGCTTCGAGCAGTTCAAACAGGAAAATATAAGCAATGGCAGAATACAAACTCAAACGGCAACCCCAAGGGCGAGTGTGACGAACGTATTCATCTTCAGCCTTATCACCTTCACGAATCGTAACTTGGGTTTCGTGATGTTCGGCTTGCTTATCGCCAAGCGTGAGCTCTTGGCGGCGAGTCTTTTCTTTTTCTAACTCGACCTTAATCTTCTTAAGTTCAACCAAAGATTCAGGTGGCAAGTTTTGTAGAGCGCGAGTAACGGCCAACTCTTTCTGTGCCTTGTTAGCACCAAACATTGAATCGGCTTGCTCTACCGCTTCGGCTACTTTGTCTGCCGTCTCACTACCACCAAACAAACTGGATATGCCGCGAATAGCAGCAGGGCCATATTCCATGGCAAGCGAAGCTACCCCCGCGATGACTGAAAGTGACATTCTCTTAAGCTCCTGATTTTTGAAACTAGGTCATTCCCTTGTGGCGTTTTCGCAATACCAAGGTGGCGATCAATTTCATTTTGAGAGACACGGCTCCACGCTTTCGAAAAGTAACTTTGCATGGTGGCATCGTGGCTAAATAAAGGCGGGTTTAATGGGACTTCAATACCTGTTTGAACTGCCTTCAACTCGGCATCAAGGCGCTGTTTGCGCCCTCGTTGTTTGGCAAAGTCCCAATTGCGGCCCATTAAGAAAGCTCCCAAGCAGCATTAGTCAAATGCACTAAACGGTTATACCAACCTTCAATGAAGCGACCTTGAGAAGTATTATTTTTAAGAATTCTTGCGTAGTAACGACCACGACGCAAACCGTATCGAGCGGTAAGGTATGACACATCATGGCCATGAACCGCCGCGCGAGTGGCAGGGCCTATTGCACCATCGGGTTTTGTGCCGCTGATTTCTTGGAGAAGTTTAATTGCTTGCCTTGCGCCATGTTGTACAGCGCTATCCATATGGAACAATGCAATAGGGCCAGCCCATTCATGGCAATAAGCGGCTTTCCAATAGTTGGTATGATAAATACGAACGGCTTTATCAATCGTGAGGTTTTTAATATCGACATTTGGAAACGCTCGTTTGCTAATACCAAACTTGGTTTCACCGCCAGCATCGAGAGGATCGTTAACATAACCGCCATCGGCGCGTAATCCGCCTTCTGCCTGCAAGATGAAATGCACAGCGTGACAAAATTCGAGCGTGTAGCCTTTTGTTGAGAAGGGCCAATTTTTAGAGGATTCAGAAAGCATAAAAGCACAACCTTTAACTGTGACGTTAAATTGATTGTGCTTTTTATTTACTTCCTACATAAAAAAACGAACATTGCCCAAGCGTTAGCTTTCTGAGTTTTTAAGCGCTATGAAATAAAGATAAATCAGTTGTGTAAATGGGATGAGAACTAAGACTAGCATTATCCACCAGTCCGCCTTAAAGCCAAGTTTTTTCGCTACTCTACAGAGTGGGAATGCAGTTATCAATCCTGCAATGAGAACCACCATTAAATCAAATACAGTCATATTGTTTCCTTAAAATAATTTAGGCTGACGCTTTGCCATCTCTAATGAACGCATATGCCTTATAGCAACATAAACATTTTGAGTTGATAAATCATATTTCTTAGCAAGCTCTGGAACATTGTTGCCATTAAATTCCTTCCAGATATGCATGCGCTTAAGTTGGTTTTCCAGCAAGTCACCTTTCGGGAAGTAGTATTGTAAACCGCCTGTATCTTCACACAATCTAGCAAGTAGTACTAAAGCATATCTTTCGTCTAAACCTATCTTCGCAAGCTCTGAACGCAAACTCTCGTGGACGGTTAGCATCATATCAGGCCATCGATGGTTATTCCCTTCCGACGGTAGTAGAACTTCTAAATCATCAACACTAATATCATCGAACCCAAACATTTCAAAATTTTCATCAGCACTCATCACGGCCTCCCATCCACATGGCATAAATACAAAAACACCTCGCTTGGCGAGGTGTTTGTAGTATATGGCAGTGTTTATTGATGGGGCACGTTAAGAGCGACTATTCCAGATTTTATCCAGCCTTTCTTTTTCACTTTTAGCATACTCAACCATATCTTCATGCTGTTTTTCTTCTTGTTTCTTCTTAAACGCTAAATAACCGTATATAGAAAAAGCTATCACTATCACTGCTGTCGAGATTATCTCAGGTATGCTCCAGCCGTTATTGATGGCATATCCTACAACCGCTGCAATAAGAAGAAGCGGGGATAAAAAACCAAGAACACGAAGTAATGCTAGCGCTATTAAAATTGCCACAATTATCAATATAAATTCCATTCTAATTCCTTAATGTTGGGATTGTGTGTTCTGTATAGTGCTGGGCTAATTTATCATAGCCAGCATCCCCAGTGCACTGATCGTTTAATGGAATGCGACCACCACTTTTAGTGATCACCTCGGCCATCAATCGATAGTGCCATTTCTTTAAAGCTTCCAACACTTCAGCCGCTTGAGCTGACTTAAGCCAAACCGCCTTTTCAATGCCACGTCCATTTGATGCGCTAGTCATGCGTTTCACATAAGCATCAATAGCAACGTCGTTCGCATTACGGATAAAGCCTTGTTTGTGCATGGTACGCCAAATCGCTCGAATCTTTGTTACTTCTGGTGCTCTTGCTTGTGGCTTGCGTTTGGGTTTAAAGCCTAGCGCTTTCATTCTGTCTAACACTTTGGTTAGTTGAATGTCGTTCAAGCCTTTTGCACTTCGCTTACCTGTGCATTGCTCAAGAACGTCACGATAAGAATCATCTTCCATGGCAAGATCACGCTTAGCGATTTGGACAAGTTTGAGTAAGTTAGACATTTGAATCCCCTTCACCACGCAACCACTTCAAGTCAATAGGCTGGTAACCAGAAGAAGAAATTACTTTAACTTTACGGAATCCGCATTTTTTACATTCATAGTATGCATTGACACCAGTGTCTTTTGTCTTCTTAAAAGAATGAATGATACACATATATCCCCCTAAGCCGCTTTACGTTTGGCGTTCTTGCATTCCAACTGACAAGCTTTGCACCAACTCTGCAACCCGTCTGGGTTTCTTCTGCATGGCGACCAGAACAAGGTGTCTTGCGGCCAATACTCTTGGCAGTGTGGGCACCATTTCTGCAAGCCTAGTTCAGCATCGAGTATGGCTTTACCATTCGCTAAGCGGCGTTGTAATAAACCTGCTTTCATTAGTGGTGTGTATTCACCAAACATAATAAAAACCTCCTATAGCTTTGTGTTGTACTGGCTGCTCATCAGTACCTAGCAACCACGCTAGGCAGACAAGCAAGGCGAACCTTGCTTGTTTCGCTTTATTGCTCTGCATCCTGATAATGCTTCGATGGTAATATTCGATCTTTCCCCTCAGTGATAGAGAGCATGATTTTGATCACTTCTGGTCTCAGGAAGTATCCGTGCTCTAACGTTGCTTCAGCTAGAGTTTCAAGCGCACTACTTGCAAAGGCCAATTCTTCCTGTGGTGATGGTTCTCTAATCTTCATGCTCAACCTCCTTCAAGCACGTTGCTTTAGTCAGTTCTAACCCTTCGAGCTTTTTGAACTGACGACACAGCACAGAAGCTTTTGAGAAGTTAGGGACATGAAAGGCATGAATATCGTGTAAGTCTGGGTGCTCTTTTTTTGTGCGACGTTTGCCGTATATTTTCTCAATCGATTTTTTGAATTTTGTGGAATATTTAGCTTTGGTTTTTAAGCACCACACCTCACTCAAAATGCTTGGCGCATCTTCGGTGAAACTGATTCCATCTTTAAAACTCACCCACGCACCTTTGATGTGGCCATCAACGTAGACTTGAAGGCAGGTTTTCGATTCAGACTCACGAACGCGTTGTACTGACACTTCATGACCTTTGTAATTAAAATCGATAGCAACCCAACCGCCTGCCATTTCCGCTTCAATCTCAGCCCACATTTCTTTTGTAATTGGTTTGCTCATTCTTCATATTCCTTTTCATTGCTTGATATAGATTTAATTCGCTTCGCTTTGGGCAGTGGCGTATTTCGCCAATCACCGCAGTGCTTATCTGCCCATTCTTCTGCTTCTTCTTGAGAGCAAGAGCGGCGAAGAAACTTCATGATGTATTTGATTAACTGGTTAGGCCGCTTCGCTTTCGTCTTTTCCATTGAGTTCATCCATCATGTCTTCGTACTCTTCACGAACGTTCGAACTGGACTGATTTAAAATGAACTTCAGTGCTGCGATATAGCCTTCTTCAAACGTGCTATCTGGAAATGCAGTGCCGTCTTTTTCAATTAAGGCTTCAGCCATTTCAATTT